>CAMDOJ010000141.1 GCA_945903555.1 Chthoniobacter flavus | reverse complement strand
ACCGGCTTGCTGTAGTAGAATCCGCGATGGTTGCCGTCGTAGTCGATCGGCAACGACATCTGATCCCGCATGAAATCCAGATCCCGCTGGACCGTCTTGTAGGAAACCTCAA
Organism: Chthoniobacter flavus; assembly: GCA_945903555.1. Taxonomy (GTDB): domain Bacteria; phylum Verrucomicrobiota; class Verrucomicrobiia; order Chthoniobacterales; family Terrimicrobiaceae; genus UBA967. Next base: position 4,661 of record CAMDOJ010000141.1, on the reverse strand, counting down.
ACTCCGTCGAGATCGTGGAGCAATTCGGATACTCGCCCTGCCTGAGCATGTCGTGAATCTTCAGCATTCTCGCGATCGGAGGACGGGACTTCCTCAAATGATCTTCGCGACGAGCGGACTTCGGCTTGTTGTAAACAGTGAGATTCAATTCCTCCACACTGGCGGCATCGAGGGCTTTTTGCGGGTCCGTCTTCACTAGCTTCGAATCGTAGTCAGCGTCATTCACAATAGGAAAAAGCGGGGGGATGATGAGTTAAAGATTTGTGGAAAAAAGCACCGTCGAAAATGGAAATTCCCTCGGCTCACAAAAACAAAAACTCCGCCCGATCGAGGCGTGATCGGAAAAGGAACAAAAAGATGCAGGGGATCAAGTATCTCAGGCACTGGTGAACTGTATATTCCCGAGACCCCACTCGTGACAAGCTACTTCACCCGACCCAGAACATGCCAGGCTCGCCCTTGCCAGCACGATGCTCATCTTTTAAGAAGACCCAAACGGCCCCCGACCCAAGGGATAATAGCAATCAATCGGGTAATCCTTTTGGCATTGAGAACAGTAGGGCATTCTCCTTCGGCATAAAGACTCATGGCGTTATTAATGACTTTGATCTCGATCCCAATCGAGGCAGAGCGAACGCGGAACTCAGAATCACCACCTGACGTATCAGATTCACGCTCGCCGAAAAAGGCCCAACAAACCATGCCCACAATCAGTCCCTGCGGATCTTCTTGGCGATTCTCTAGCCCCACTACGCTTCATTCGTGTAAAAAATTACAACCCCGTTGGATGATCGATAAACTTCCACTCCAGTGCCATCTTGCGAGCGAGGAGTTGCGCCGCCGCCTTCACGCCGAACGTCTCTGTTGCATAATGTCCGGCGTAGAGGAGATTCACGCCTAGCTCCTCGGCAGCCGTGTAGGACCAATGCGGCCCCTCGCCAGTAATAAAAGTATCGATACCCGCCGCTGCCGCCTTGGCGACGTCTCCACCGGCCCCACCAGTCACAATGCCGATCCGCTTTGCCACGACAGGCCCGCCGGGAGCCATGTGGACTCGCCCTCCCACCGCCCGCTCGACATGATCGCGTAGGACTTCGCGACTCGTCTCCGCTTCGAACTTCAATCCCACTGGCTGTCCCGCTGTCTCAAAAAAAGGCACCCCGTTCTTTAATCCGATAGCTGCCGCGAGGAGGGCGTTGTTGCCAATCTCGGGGTGGATGTCGAGCGGCAGGTGGGCACTATACACCGCCATATCGGCCTCCATGAGCAAACGCATCTTGCGATAGTTTGCCCCTGTCACCCGCTGCGCCCCGCTCCAAAAAAGACCATGATGAACGATCAAAAAATCCACCTTCGCCTCGGCGGCCTCGCGAATCACGGCCTCTGTGGCATCGACAGCTGCGCCGATGCGGGAAAGCGAACCGGAGTTCTCGACCTGCAGTCCATTCATTGCTTGAGGGTAATCCCCCACCTCTCCCACGCGCAAAAGATCATCTAGATAACGAACGGCTTCAGTGAGGTGCATGCTCCCACGATAAATCGCATCATTACGCAAAAGAAGATTTTTCCTTTTAATCAGTTATCCGTAGTATCGAGTCCATATGCTCAAAACTGGAATCGTCGGAATGCCCAATGTTGGTAAGTCCACCCTCTTCAACGCCGTCACCCGCACCCGCAAAGCCCAAGCAGCCAACTTCCCTTTCTGCACGATCGAACCGAACGTCGGTATCGTCAACGTGCCCGATGACCGCCTGCAAAAACTCGCCGCCATTTCGAAGTCGGAAAAAATCCTCCCCGCCGCGATTGAGTTTGTGGACATCGCTGGCCTCGTCGCCGGTGCCAGCGAGGGCGAGGGCCTCGGCAACCAATTCCTGAGCCACATCCGCGAGGTGGACGCCATCATTCAAGTCGTCCGCTGCTTTGAGAGCTCTGACATCCACCACGTCTCAGGCACGGTCGATCCCGTGCGTGACATCGAGGTCATCAATACCGAACTCATGCTCGCCGACTTAGGAACTCTAAAAAAACGCGCCGATCGTTGCCAAAAGGGGGCCCGCAGTGGAGACAAGGTCGCCAAGGCCGAACTCGCCCTTGCCGAAAAACTCATTCCGCATCTCGATTCCGGCAAGCCCGCGCTCACAGCTGAACTCAACGCCGAAGAGAAGGCCCTTCTTCACGGATTCTTCCTCCTCTCTGCAAAGCCGACTCTCTTTGCCTGCAACGTCGGTGAGAACGACCTCGCCGACCTCGACGGGGATTCCCCCGCCGCCATCCACGTCCGCGCTGTTCGTGACTATGCCGCGAAGCACCTCGGCAGCGAAGCGGTCGTCATCAGCGCCCAAATCGAAAGCGAACTCGCCGAACTCCCCCGCGAGGAAGCCCTCGAGTTTCTTTCTGGCCTCGGCGTCACAGATAGCGGTGTGAGCCAACTCATCCGTGCCGCCTACCACTTGCTCGGCCTACGCACCTATCTCACGACTGGTCCGAAGGAAACCCGCGCATGGACGATCCATACCGGAGACAAAGCTCCTGCGGCAGCCGGCGTCATTCACAGTGACTTCGAACGTGGCTTCATCGCTGCGCAGATTGTCTCTTTCGACGACCTCATGGCCTACGGAACCGAAGCCAAAGCACGTGAGGCTGGCAAACTTCGCCTCGAAGGAAAGGAATACACCGTCCAAGACGGTGACGTCGTCGAATTCCGCTTTAACGTCTAAGCCCGTTTTTCAAGCGGTCTCGTGGCCAGTTTTGAAAAAGGGGTCTGCGCGGCGGGCGATTTCTAAATCAAAAAAAGACCGGTAACCGTTCTCAGTCAATAAAGCTGCAGATATACTCGCAGATGGCACCATCAACAGAGATGGAGAAGCCCGACTTGGCGGGAACGTCGAAGAACGTGCCGGCGGTGTAGCCAACATTGGCTTCGCCATTGTCGAGTTGAACCGTGCAATCGCCAGATACGATCTCCATCCGCTCCGCTTTGTCCGTCCCAAAATGATAATGACCAGGATAAATGAGCCCGAGTGTCTTTTTACTGCCATCAGCGAAGACGATGCTGTGGCTCACCACTTTTCCGTCGAAATAAATATTGGCCTTCGTTACCGCAGTAACATTTGAAAACTCAGATGGGATAGCGCTCATGGAGTTCGTAGATTGAATAACGCAAGCCCCCCTCCGCAAGCCTTCGTTGCGGGAGTGAAGAAAAAAGACAGAAGCGCGGTTGGCTATCCGCTGACGGAATCCTGCTGAGGTTCGTTTTTAGCGAGGTAGGCGCGGAGGTGGCTATGATCAGGAACGAGAAGCTCGGGGTCTCTCGCCAAGAGATCTTGAGCGGCTTGGCGGGCGGCAGTCATGATTTCGGCATCACGCAAAAGGTCGCCCAAACCCAGCGCCGGCATGCCAGTCTGGTCTGTGCCGAGGATATCTCCTGGCCCACGAAGCCGAAGATCGGCCTCAGCGATATCGAAGCCATTCGAGGTTTTTTCGAGAACCTGAAGTTTTTCCAGATTCGCATCCGCCGCACCTGAATGCAGGAGGATGCAATAGGATTTCGACGCTCCACGGCCTATGCGCCCACGGAGTTGGTGCATCTGGGATAGACCGAAGCGGGCCGCATCTTCGATGAGCATGATGGTGGCATTCGGCACATCCACCCCAACCTCAATCACGGTCGTAGCCACAAGAACGGAAATCTGCCCGCTGCGAAAATCGCGCATCACGGCATCCTTCGTTTCCGCATCCAGCCGACCATGAACAAGGCCAACGCTAGCTGGCGCAAGAAGCTCACGCCATTTGTCGTATTCCGCCGAGGCGGCTTTCGCGACCAGTTTTTCCGACTCTTCAATGAGTGGATAAACAATGTAGGCCTGCCTTCCCGCGGAGGTCTCGGTGCGGATAAAGGAGATTATGTCGGGCAGCTTCGAGGTATCACGAAGCGCCGTAAGGACCTTCCCTCGCCCGGTCGGCGGGGCCTTCAAAATCGAGACATCCAAATCCCCGTAGAGCGTCTGCGTGATAGTGCGAGGAATCGGCGTTGCGGTCATCACCAACACATCGGGAGCATCTGCCCGAGCAATGAGACGAGAGCGCTGAAGGACGCCGAACTTATGTTGTTCGTCGATGACGACAAGCCCCAGATTATCGAATTGGGTCTTCTCAAAAAGCACAGCATGTGTTCCGACAACGAGAGGCGGGCCCTGTGTGGGAGTTTCGGAAAAGAGCTCTGGCAAAGTCCCGTCGGTATCCGGCGTCCCTTCCTGACGAGCGGCCGTGCGAAGCTTGACGGGTATGCCAAGGGGATCGAGAATACGGCGAAAATTGAGATAATGTTGCTCAGCGAGAATCTGCGTAGGAGCCATGAGTACGGCCTGGTGTCCGGATTCGTGGGCTTGGATCATCGCCCGCAGCGCAACGAGCGTTTTTCCGGATCCGACATCACCTTGCAAAAGCCGGTTCATCCGATGCGGAGAAGCCATATCCGCCGAGATTTCGGCCATGACTTCTTGTTGGGAAGGAGTGAGATCGAACGGCAGGGCGTCTTCAACTTTTTTCCAGAGGCGACCATGACCAGGACGAGCCAGACCACCGGAGTTTTTCACCCTGCTGCGGCGATAAGCCAACTGAAGCTGAACACCAAAAAAAACATCACGCACGAGTTGCACCCT
>CAMDOJ010000140.1 GCA_945903555.1 Chthoniobacter flavus | reverse complement strand
ACGACGCTCGCGGGATTACTGGATGAGATCTTCGCGGAGTTTGGCGTTTTCCTCGAACGCGGAGAGTCGCTCACGATGGATGGCGCCGAAGGAGCCGCTCAAATCAACAAGCTGGTGGACTCCTATTCCTCGAACCCACCGAAAGAAATGGACGGATCATCGGTCGCCTCGATTCGGAATTTCGCGACCGATACGATCCATGATGTCGAAGGCGACCTCATTCCGAGCGAGGCCATGATCATGGTGTCCCTCGCGGACGGCCGCCGCGTGGCGATCCGCCCATCGGGAACGGAACCAAAAATCAAATACTACATGTTTGGTGTGCAGCGCCCCGCTCAGGCGACACCTTCCAGCCCCGCCGAGGTGGCTGAAGCCAAAAAAGCCGTCACAGCCTCACTCGATTCCCTTTGGAAGTGGCTCGGAGACGATGCGCGGGCCAGATTGTAGTGAAAATGAATCTGCGTATTTCATCAAAGGACAGCTTGCGGTTTGCCCGACTCAAATTAGCATCCCCGCCTTAATGAAAGCATCCCTGGTCAAGACACCGAAGGCTGGAACCTACAAATTGAGCTGCGGACATCTTCTGCCCTTCGGCGTGAGCCATGTCCCGACCGGCGTCAATTTTTCCATCTTCAGCACCCATGCCACTGCCTGTACGCTTGTGCTTTTCAAGTCCAACGTGAATGCGCCAGTAGCGGAAATCCCCTTCCCTCCAGAATACCGCCTCGGGCACGTTTGGGCGATGGTCGTTCACGATCTCACCCTTGGGGATCTGGAATACGGATTCCGGTTCGACGGCCCCATGAGCCCAAGAGATGGCCATTTTTTTGACGCCTCCAAAATTCTACTCGATCCTTATGCCCGGGAGATTGTCGGCCGCGAAGAGTGGATGGGCAAGCAGACGCACTCCCACAAACCCATCTTTCGCTCGCGTGTGCCAGGCACGATTGAGGTGCTCGAACCCTGCCGCATCCAGCGAGTTCAGAACAACGACTTGATCATTTACGAAATGCACCTCCGTGGCTTCACCCGCCACGAAAGCTCTGGTGTCAAAAATCCCGGCACCTATGCCGGCCTCGCTGAAAAGGCCGCCTACCTCAAAGATCTCGGGGTGAATTGCGTCGAACTCATGCCGGTTTTTGAATTCGATGAAGCGGAAAATCTGCGCACAAATCCGATCACCGGCGACCAACTGTGCAATTACTGGGGCTACAGCACCGTCGGATTTTTTGCACCAAAAACGAGCTACGCTGCAGGCGAAGGCACTACTGTGCGGGAAATGAAGGAAATGGTCTCCGCCCTCCACAAATCGGGCATCGAAGTCATGCTCGACGTTGTGTTCAATCACACGGCCGAAGGTGGCGCAGACGGACCCGTCTTTTCCTTCCGTGGCATCGATAACAAAACTTGGTATATCCTCGACGAGAAAGGCGCGTTCGCGAATTACTCAGGATGCGGAAACACCGTGAACTGCAACTACCCCGCCGTTCGCGAATTTGTCATTAACTGTCTTCGCTACTGGGCCGCGGAATACCATATCGACGGCTTCCGATTCGATCTCGCCTCAATCCTTGGCCGTGACACCAAAGGCGCTCCGCTTGCGAATCCTCCGCTCCTGGAATTTCTCGCTCATGATCCCGTGCTGGCCGATTGCAAGCTCGTCGCCGAGGCCTGGGATGCCGGCGGACTCTATCAAGTGGGAAATTTTCCCGCCTACGGACGTTGGATGGAGTGGAACGGCAAATACCGCGACTGCGCACGTCGCTTCCTCAAAGGCGATCCGGGCATGGTAGGTGAAATGGTGCAACGGATCATGGGCTCACCTGACCTTTATGCCACAGCCGGACGCAAACCCACGGCCAGCGTGAACTTCATCACCTGCCACGACGGCTTCACGCTACGGGATTTATTTTCCTACAACGGCAAGCACAACCTCGAAAATGGGGAAATCAACACCGACGGCTCCAATGACAATCTGAGCTGGAATTGCGGCACGGAGGGAGTGACCACCGATCCCGCCACTCTCAATCTCCGCCTCCGCCACAGCAAAAATGCTATGGCTCTTCTGATGGTCAGTCAAGGTGTGCCGATGCTATCCATGGGCGACGAGTGCGGGCGCACTCAGCGTGGTAACAACAATGCGTATTGTCACGATGCCGACTGGAACTGGATGAACTGGGAACCTGATGCCGATGGCAAAAAGCTCCTTCGCTTCACCAAAGCCATGATCGCCTTCCGTAAGGATAATGCGGCATTGCGCCAGACCGAGTTCCTCAGCGAACGTGACCAAGTCGGCAGCGGGTATCCCGACATCAGTTGGCATGGTGTGCTCCCTTGGCATCCTGATTGGACTCCCGGAAGCCGTTCGATGGCTTTCATGCTTTGTGGGCGCCACAGCCAAGCGATCGGTGGAAACCACCAATTTATCTACGTCGTTTGCAATATGTATTACCAACCTTTGACTTTTGGTCTTCCTGTATTACCAAAGACCAAGAAGTGGCACCGCTTTGCCGATACTGGACTTCCCGAACCGAAAGACATTTGCCAAATCGGAAAAGAGGAAATCCTTACCAACCAGAAGAGCTATTCGGCGAGGGAATGGTCCATCGCCATCCTTGTCGGAAAATAACATTCCATGCGCGAATCTCTTAACACCAGACAGCTCCCAACGCGTGAAAAATCGCCGCTTTTCTTTCCACTACCCACCCCAAACGAAATCCACCGCGTTCATTGTCATTTTTTATTGAAGATTACCCTTGCGCTTTCCGTACGGCTTGGCTACTTATCTCGCCCCTTATCTTAAAAACCAACAAGCCCATGGCTAAAAAATCTAAACCACCTGCTCAAGCGAAAGCCGCTGCAAAAAAGCCCGCCGCCAAGGCTGCCAAAGCCAAGCCCGTTGCCAAAGCCAAGCCTGTTGCCAAAGCTAAGCCTGTTGCCAAAGCTAAGCCCGTTGCCAAAGCCAAGCCTGTTGCCAAAGCTAAGCCTGTTGCCAAAGCCAAGCCCGTTGCCAAAGCCAAGCCCGTTATCAAAGCCAAGCCTGTTGCCAAAGCCAAGCCTGTTGCCAAAGCCAAGCCTGTTGCCAAAGCCAAGCCCGTTGTCAAAGCCAAGCCTGTTGCCAAAGCCAAGCCCGTTGCCAAAGCCAAGCCTGTTGCTAAAGCTCCCGTCAAAAAAGAAGCCAAGCTCATCACCGTCGTGAGAGTGAAGAGCAAGCCTGTTTTGCAAGTGACAGGATGGGTGGCCAAGCAGCGCGAACGCCTCCTTGCCCTCAAGGATACCCTCCTTGATTCGATGATCGGCGTCGGCAAAGACTCCCTACGCTCCCGCGCCGATGGCAGCGAAGCCTCCGCCTTTGGAATGCACACGGCGGACGCAGGCAGCGACGCCTATGACCGCGATTTCGCCCTCAGCCTCCTTTCTCAGGAGCGCGATTCCCTTTTTGAAATTGATGCCGCTCTCAAAAAAATTGAGACCGGCAACTATGGTCACTGTGAGATGTCCGGAAAACCGATCTCTCGTGCCCGCCTAGAAGCTCTTCCCTTCGCCCGCTACACCGTGGAATGTCAAGCCGAGTTGGAAAAAACCAACCGTCTTACCCGCGTTCGTCAGCCGGTCACATCCCTCTTCGGCCTCGGTGAGGAAGAAGGCGGCGAATCCGAAGAAGAGGAAACCACCACGGAAACCAAAGAATAATCAATTATGGCACAGGAAAACATCACATTGGAGTGCACTGAAGCGAGAGCCGAGGGTAAATCCCCATCCCGCTACATCACAACGCGCAATAAAAAAAGCCCGCGCACTCCGACTCGTCTCGAAAAGAAAAAATACAACCCCAATCTCAACCGACACACGCTTCACCGCGAAATCAAATAACACGCCATGCAGCCCAAAACTCCACAACGCCGTTCCAACTTCCGCCGCGCCAACCGCACGATGCCGCGCCGCCGAATCGATATCAACATCGAGGCGATCGACTACAAGAACCCTGATTTGCTCAAGCGCTTCGTCACCGAAAGCGGGAAGATTCTTCCCCGTCGCATCACAGGCATGTCGGCCAGACTCCATCGCAAGATCACCCGCGAGGTCAAGCGTGCCCGCGCCGTGCTCTTGATGAAGTAAGTCTCCTTTTGGTCACTCCGCGAAGGTTTTCACCTTCGCAGGATGACCAACCCTGAGTCTTTCAACCCACAAGAGGTTAGAAGCTCAGTCACACATAAACAAATCGTCTGCCGTACAAAAGGCAGGCTTGATTTTAGTTGAAATTTTATCACTCTCGCCGATATGAAAACGCTTTCGATCACACTAGCCATCGTTGCCACGCTTGTTCTTTCCGCATGTCACAAGAAGAAACCAAAAGAATTCGCAGGCGTTGATGGAGATTTTGTCAACAGTACGCCCCTCGGCGAGCGTTTCGAGGGGGCTAATTTTTTCAGCGAAACAGTAGCCCGCAACAAATTTTCACCGGTTCAATTTGGTTACGATAGCTACGTTGTTTCACCAGAAGAAACAGCCAAGGTTCAGTTGGTCGCTGAGTCGATCAAAGGTTCTTCCAGCAAGGTCATCCTTGCTGGGTTCACTGATGAACGCGGAACACAGGAATACAATCGCGGTCTCGGCGAGCGTCGCGCCCAATCCGTTCGCCAGTCACTCATCGATTCTGGGGTGAATGCCGACCTCATCCAAACGGTCAGCTTCGGCAGCGAAATGCCCGCCGATCCATCGAGCACCGAGCAAGCCTGGGCCCTCAACCGCCGCGCTGAATTCGGCGTAGTTAAGTAAAAAGC
>CAMDOJ010000139.1 GCA_945903555.1 Chthoniobacter flavus | reverse complement strand
ACGATGCTTTTACAAAAACTTATAGCCTCACTTACAACCTCCCGCTCGACGGCAAACCGACTTCGCGGTGGGTTCTCAAAGCAGAAAAATAAAGGTCAAACCAAGCCCAGAGAAAAAGGAAGGACGCTTGATTCCAATCGCGAACGATTATTCGCGTTTAAACCCGAATTCAGCAGATTTAACCACAGAGGACACAGAGAGCACGGAGAATGAGTTGTTTGCAGTTTCATAAGGATCCAACGTTTTGTGCAACATCAGAAACCCTTAAGGAATTCCTGTGAATCCTTTTAATCCTGCCATCCTGTCTAAAAATCCGTTTTCGCGGTAAAATGGCAACACCCAGTTTTAGCCAAATGGCTAGGATGACAGGTGCGGCCCTACGATATAAAAATTCAAATTGAATCCAGGTCATTTACTCCCACCATTTCTTCAGCACATGAATAAACTCATACTCCCAAAGATCTCTCACCTTCCGATTTTCTCGTCGCTTGCACTTTTGATGCTGGCGCCGACTTATGCCGCTCAAAAATCCTCTGCGACCAAAGAGGCCACTTCGCTGGAGGCCAATTTTAATGTGCCTCCGACCGATTCTCGGCCGCGAACATGGTGGCATTGGATTAATGAAAACGTCACGGAAGACGGAATCACTAAAGATCTGGAAGCCATGAAACGTATCGGTTTGAAGGGGGCACAGATTACCAATATTTATCAGGGTGGCCCGCCAGAAGCGCAGGGGGAGGATGTGATTTTATCACCCGCTTGGATCAAGGCCGTGGAGCATGCCGCCAAGGAATGCAAGCGTCTCGGATTAACCCTCGGCGCCTCGAGCGCAGCGGGGTGCTCGGGATCGGGTGGGCCTTGGATCACTCCCGAACTTTCGATGCAAGAGGTCGTGTGGAGACACAAATTTGTTAAAGGCCCTGTGAATGAAAAGATCGCCTTGCCACAACCTCAGATCAATGACGGCTTTTATCGTGATATTGCGGTCTTGGCATTTCCAACTCTACCGGGTGATGCGGTGCCGGTGGCGGCCCTCCATCCGGAAATCAGTTCGGACATTCCAGGCGTCGATTGGTCGGCGGCGATCGATGGAAATGATGAAACCTTTGTCACGCTTCCCAAGCCCAAAAATCCCAAGGAAAGCGCGTATGTCGTCTTCAAATTTCCAGAGCCCGTTTCCGTCGGATCTTTGAGTTTGCAAATCGAGGAGAATAGCAAAACCCGAACCGTTAAACTCTTCACCAGCGAGGACGGAGTGAACTGGGCCCAATCCGGCATGATTCATCGCTGGAGAAGCGAGTTTGTTCCTGACAGGGAAGAACTGATCGAGGGTGTTCCTGCGAAAACAGCCCGCTTTGTCAAACTCGAGTTCCTGCCTTCGGCTCCAGCCGTGCCAATGAATCTGTATGAGCTCAACTTCCAATCTTCCCGTTTAAAAGAAATCCATACGAAAGCCGCTCGAGTGAGGGCGCAGCCAGAAATTTCGAACCATTCGAAGCAAGTCATTTCTGATGCCCAGCAAATCCCCTTGGATAAAATTGTCGATTTGACCGATCGCCTATTGCCTAACGGCGAGTTGGATTGCCGCTTGCCGGAAGGCGACTGGACGATTTTGCGCTTCGGGCACACCACGAACGGAAACGAAGTCAAGCCAGCGTCGGACAGGTCGAAGGGCCTAGAAGTCGATAAAATGGACGCCGAAGCCATGGAGTATCACTTCAAAGAGGGCATGCTTGGCAAGATGTGCAAGTTTTTGGGTCCGTTAACGGGCAAGGTGTTCGTTGATGTGAATATCGATAGCTGGGAGGCCGGGTGCCAGACATGGACGAGAAAGTTTTTGGAAAACTTTTCTCAGCGTCGCGGCTACGATGGCCGGAAATGGTTGATCACGCTCACCGGCCGGATCGTTGGAAACATCGATTTAACCGAGCGGTTTTTGTGGGACTACCGCCGAACAATCGGCGACCTGATCGCGGAGAATTTCTATGGGAAAATGCGCGAGATGCTCAACAAGGAGGGCATCAAATTGGAAGCCGAAGCTCCCGGCACCGGCACGCCTTGTCAGGTGGACCAAATTCAGTGCTTGGGCAAAATCGATATCCCTCAGGGTGAATTCTGGATCGGCGGGGTAGCGGAGCCCACACACGGCTGGAAGGGCGGGAATGACAACACCAAAGAACCCGCGGTCGCGGCCCATGTCTATGGGAAGAATATCGTCTCCTGCGAAGCTTTTACTTCGTTTGGACACCATGATGGATGGACTCAATTTCCGTATCAACTCAAGCCCGTTGGCGATCGGCAATTTTGCAATGGAATGAATGAAGTTGTCTTTCATCGATACGCTCATCAGCCGGATGATCGCTTCCCAGGAATGTCTTTGGGGCAGTTCGGTTTGAACTTTGAGCGGACATTGACCTGGTGGGAACAAGGTCGCGCCTGGGTCGAGTATCTCTCCCGTTGCCAGTATATGCTCCGACAAGGACGGGCCTTTGCAGATGTGTGCTACTACTATGGCGAGGATGTGCCGAATACAGCTTGGTATTTTGTGCCCGGGGTGATGGATCCGCGCCAGAAGATGAAGCCCGTTTTGCCCATCGGCTACGATTACGATGTCTGTGACCGCACGATCTTGGACTTGATGCGAGTTGAGGATGGAGTCGTCGTTCTACCGAGCGGCATGCGCTATAAATATTTGGTGCTTCCTGATAGTGCTCGCTACACCCCAGCCGCACTCGAAAAAGTACTGGAGTTGGTGATGGCTGGAGCGACCGTGATCGGTCCGAAACCCTCCGTCTCGCCGTCGCTCAGTGATTATCCAAACGCGGATAAAAAAATCCAGGAACTGGCTGCGCAAATCTGGCCGCAAACGGCGGATGCCGCTGAGCGTCGTGTCGGAAAAGGTCGTGTCATTACAGAGAAATCGTTTGAAAAGATTTTGCAAAAGGACGGTCTGCGTCCCGATTTCAAAGCCACATCGCAAGCCAAAGATTCCGATGTGCAATACACCCACCGCGTGTTGCCGAAGGGGGATCTGTATTTTGTCTCGAATCTGAAAGACCGCGCGGAGGAAGTGGTTCTTGATTTCCGTGTCACAGGAATGGCGCCCGAGCTCTGGGATCCCGCGACAGGTAAAACAACAGAGATAGCGATGTATCAAGATGACGGCACCTCGACCACCATTCCCTTGCGTCTGGATAGCAGCGGCTCCCAGTTCTTTGTCTTTAAAAAAGCAGCGACCAAAAAAACCCCTGTCGTCGAGCTTTTGAAGGATGGTCAGTCCCTCCGCAGCGTGAAGGGCGGCGCGGTAGCGCTCCCCGAAAACACCGCCTCGATTGAGGCTGCTGCAAAGGGTGGGCTTCGTTTGAGCGCTTCGGAGGCGGGTCGCTATACGGTGTCTTTTGCGGATGGTTCCAAATCCGAGGTGGATGTCCAAGCTCTGCCCGCACCGGAAATCGTCCCGGAGAAATGGAATGTCACATTCCAGAAAGATCGCAGCGCCCCAGAGGGTCAGGTTCAATTTGATAAGCTCGAATCATGGACGAAACGCCCCGAAGACGGGATCCGCTATTTCTCAGGCACCGCCACTTACGAACAGGGAGTCAATGTGAGCCAAGAGCGTCTCCAGTCCGGGAAGCGCCTCTACCTAGATCTGGGCGATGTGCTCCATCTCGCGGAGGTCTTTGTCAACGACAAGCCGCTTGGGGTATTGTGGAAGCCACCGTATCGGGTCGATATCACAGATGTCGCGAAGCCGGGGGCAAACAAGATCGAAGTGCGCGTGACGAACGTTTGGAAAAACCGCTTGATCGGTGATCAAAAACTTCCAGCACAACAGCGAATCACATGGACCTTTTATCCGTTTTATAAAGCAGACGCGCCATTGGTCGAATCGGGCTTGCTCGGTCCGGTGCGCTTGCTGAGTTCCGCAGTTAACGGGGTTCCGCGATGATTGCGAATGGCTGATACCATTGTCTCTTTGAAATTAGACTTTAAAACCGCAAGAGAAGGGGGCATGGCCGTCTCGGCCGTGTGGAGACTGGTCTACTTGCTCGCCACCCATTCCCATTGGAACCAAGGAGCATGCCAAAGCACACAGGCGGGACGCGCTGTGCCCCTCTCCTGGAGCCCAAAAGCAAGCTGCTTTTGGTATGATGCCATTTTATGAAGATCAAGATCCTAGCGGCCCCGCTCCTTCTTTCAGCGATCTGTCTGAGCCAAGTGATGGCGGAGCCTGGATGCTCGGTTCCCGCAGCGGGCAAACCACAACCATGATGTCTCTCATCGCCACTCTGACTCTCGCCACTTTGCCGTTGGAAACCCTTTCCACATCCGGGGCCTCGGAACCCCCGTTATACCAATTTCCCGGCATTCAATCGAACGCCGTGGGCAAGAAGCTTCAGGCCTCGATGATCTGGGCTGGACCCGACGCGCTCGGCGAAGGCGTGGCGCTCACGTTCCGCAAAACTTTCACCCTCGACAAGGTGCCAACACACGCTGCGCTTTCGATTTTTGCAGATGCCCGCTACATCCTCTGGGTGAATGGCAAATATGTCGACCGCGGTCCCTGCCGCTTCCAGCCTAACGGACCGGAATACGATGTCCTCGAGATCGCTCCCCACTTAAAGGCCGGCAAAAATGTGCTCGCCGTCTTAGTTGTGGGCAATCTCTCTGGAGGTAAGATCATGCGTCATGTTCCGGGTTTGACGGCGCTTCTGGATTGCGATGCTCAGGAGGTCCTTCAAACCGACACCTCATGGAGATGCACTCTCAAAAATCCCTATCAGAAAGTCGAAGCCGTCTGGGCCGATCTGGCAGATAGATTCGTGGATGCG
>CAMDOJ010000138.1 GCA_945903555.1 Chthoniobacter flavus | reverse complement strand
GATCCTGGTTTAATGAAAAGCAGGGAATCGGGCGGTTGGTCGTGTGCGAGTGGCACGGGAGAATGGGGGGAAGCTATCTTCCAGTGACGAGGCGGGTGGCCAGTTTGGAAGGAAGACCGGCTTCAATAATGGCTGCCTGAGCGGCGCTGATATCATAAGCGATGCGCCGAAGCGTCACCTCATTGCTGTCGGTGTCGAAAATGCAATACGCCGAACGCGAGTCGCCATCCCTCGATTGTCCAACGCTGCCGACATTAATCAGGTATTTATTTTTTTGAAGGATGGGGAGGATATCGAGTGGCACGGAGCGAACGCCCTCATCGCGAACGTAGGCTTTGGCCGAGTGGGTGTGGCCAATAAAGCACAAGTTTGTGTGCTGGTAGCTGAAACTTGCCGCCGCATCGAGTTGAGTCATCACGTAGGCCCATTTATGAGGGGTATCGAGAGTGGCGTGGACAATCGTGAAGTCTCGGACCTGGCGTTGCATTCGGAGGCCCCGCAGCCATTCACGATCCTCCTCGGACAGTTGCGCGCGCGTCCACTTGAGTGAAAGTTCGGCTAGGGGGTTGAGGCCATCGATCTGACCTTCTAAAGAAGCGAGTTCATCGTGGTTGCCTTTCACGACGGGACAATCGAGATCGCGAATAATATTTAAACACTCTTTCGGGTAGGCGTTGTAGCCGACGATGTCGCCCATGCATACATGGTGTGTGCAGGATTGCTCTTGGGCATCAGCCAACACCGCCTGCAGGGCGTGTAGGTTAGCATGAATGTCTCCGAAAATAGCGAATCGCATGGAATTTAGGTTTTGTCTGAGTGAGCTGAAGAATCTATGCGTTCCCCTTGAGGTATATCCAGCCTCTTTTCCATATCACGCAAAAGGTTGATGAGGGAGGGGAGTCGTTGTTTGTCACCTTGGAGGTAGAGTTGGCGAAGGTGCTCGTAGGCTTCGCGCTCGCGTCCGGGGCACTTTGCCATTTCGTATCCCGCGAACCGGGCGCAGTAAGATGGTGCGCCGGGAAGGGCGGCCGCCTTTAAAAAAGTATCGGCTGCGCCGCAGTGGTCCTCAAATTTATCACGAAGGACGATCCCCAACTGGACGTAGAGTTGGTAGGAGTCTGGATTATTGAGAATGCCGCGCTCGAGGAAATCGCGACCGAGTCGAAAATACTCACGCTGGGAGCGAATACGGAGAGCTTCGCTGGGTTGCTTTTCATTTTGCATGGCTGCAACGGCGGCATTCCAAGCCATATGCCAAGCTGACATATCCCAGTAAAGGATAGAGCGAGGTTGAAGGGTCGTCACGGTATCGAAGGTGCCGGCCATCCGGCCCCACTCGGTATTTTCCCACGCGGTGTGGGCTTGAATCCAGAGTATCGCTGCGAGTGGGGAACGGAACCCGCTCAGCGCAGCCAGAAAACCGGCTTGGCCGATGCGCTCGCGGAGGTTGAGGTTGAGTGCCGTTTTACGCAAATGCGCGGCACGGGCGTCGTTGTTCAATCGGGCTTGAATCGGCAGAAGGGAAGCGCCAAAAAGACAGAGGAGTGCGAGAGAGGACGTCTTACGCCATTTCATAGCTCGCGATCCGAAAAGACCAGTGCCGCCAGCGAGAAGTAGACAGATATGTAAAGTAATCCGAGTCCGATTGTGCCCGCAAAAAGGGTCATCGGCACCGCGGCGCCGGCGATGATGTCATCGGTGAGATTAAAGGCCTGCAAGTCGGGGAAGAGGAGAGAGACGAGCGCCGCCAGCAATCGCGACCAGCAATGCACATCGACTCCGGCAAGCCAGTATTCCCGAGCGGTGGACTGGAGGTGACCGATAAAATAGAGGGCGGTCGCCATGAGGATCGTGAATATCGAAGAGGTCGCAAACGTAGATAGGAAGAGCGTGAGCGAGGCGAGGAGGGCGGACTTAAAAAAAATCACCACGATGCCGGGGATCAGATTGATATTGAATGTCGCATTGGTCACCTCCTTGACGGCGGCGGCGATTTCTTCGGCTGTGGCGCCTTGGAGTTGCGCCCGCGTCTCGTTGAGGACCGTGCCTTCACGGATCCAGAGGACCGCTAAAAATAAGGCCGACATCAAAAGAATCGACACCGCCAACAAGCCAAAAATGCCACAGAGTTTGCCGAGAAGGTAGCTGAAGCGAGGCACTGGCTTGGCGAGGATGGAGTAGATCGTTCTGTCTTCCATATCCTTTGGGAGAAAGTTGGCTGTCGCGAGAATAGCGATGAGCGATCCGAAAACGGACATCGCACCGAGCGAAATATCCTTCAGCATTTGAAATTGTTCCTGAAAGGAGAATTTCGCCATGAAGGCGGAATTTCCGATCACCAACAGGGCGAAAATCATCAGGAAATAAAAGACCTTCTGCCGAACGAGCTCGGTGAATGTGTTGCTGGCGACGGCGATTGTGACTCCCAGTAATTTCATGATCAGATCGAGCTGTGACGAATAGGAAACGAGGTGCCGACGTCCTTGCCCTTGAGGGCGGCTTCGATTTGCCCAGCTGTGCGACCGTCGAGAATGTGGGCCGTGATCCCAGCTGAAGAGGCCTTACGAATGGCCTCAAGCTTGGTTTTCATGCCGCCGACCGATTCCTCACCCTTGTCGGAACGCACAAGGCGGAAGGCCTTCGCGATATCCTGAACTTTTTTTACCCGGTTTCCGTCCTCGTCTTGGAGCCCGTCCACGCTGGTGAGGATGATCAAATGGTCGGCTTGGGCAAGAACGGCAACCTCGGCGGACAGGCGGTCGTTATCACCGAATCGCAACTCTTCCACGGCGACAGAATCATTTTCGTTGATGATGGGTATGACGCCGTGTTCGAGGAGGCAGTCGAGTGTGTTGCGGGCATTTTCGCGATGCATGAGGCTGTCGATGTCCCCATGCGTGAGGAGTAACTGCGCGACGCTAAGGTCGTGTTGGCGAAACGAGGTTGCGTAAAGTCGCATCAATTCAGGTTGTCCGGCAGCAGCGCAGGCCTGCTTCCCGGGGAGATCGGTTGGCCGCTGCTTGAGGTGCATAATCCGAACGCCTGCGGCTATGGCCGCACTGCTGACAAGAATGCACGAGTAGCCAGCTGCTTGTAGTGCCGCGATCTCTGCTGAAATCCGTGTGAACTGCGAAGAGTCGAGAGATTTTCCGGCGGGTGTGGAAAGGACTCCGGTGCCAAGTTTGATAACAATTCGCTTCATAATGGGGCAATCATTTGGAGAAATCCGCTCTCAAGTGCAAGCGACTCTTGAACTCCGGCGGAGAGCAGGCGTCGGGTTCGGTCGAGGGCGTCGAGTCGCTTGAGGAGTAATTTTGTGTCGTTGCTGGCGGCCAAGCGTTGGATATTTGGGGGGCAATTCGAGTCTGGCAGGACATGGTGACGGAGGGCGTTCGCGAGGACTTCACTGATCGCCGTGAGGAGACGTTGACGCTCGCGGACGACCATCGCTTCGCTTTGTGCTTTGATTTGATCTTCCCTCGTATCTTTCCACGATTTGTCCATGGAGTCGCGGTAGTGTTTGATCTGGTCTTTGAGCTCCCCCTCGAGTTCCCCAGTCACGTGTTCGCGAAGGGCGCTCACTTGGCCTTGAAAAAATTTAGTGAAACGCAGCGCGGCGCCGGCGTCAGGGCCGCCTTTTTGAAGCAGGGCGGCCACGAAGGCCTCTGCGACCTCGTCGTTTTTGGCGTCTTGGACGATGCCAGCAGGCGATAGGATAGGTACCAAGATGCAGCGAGAAAGGATCGTCGTGAGTACGGCATCGCGCAGCGTGGTCGTGAGCAAAATATGGCATCCTTCGGGCGGTTCCTCGAGTGTTTTGAGGAAGGCATTTGCCGCCTGCGGTTGCATGCGGTCGGCATCATGCAAGATCGCCACTTTGTGGATGCCGAGGAGGGGCTTCATTTGCAGGGCATGTTCGAGTGTGCGGATTTGCTCGGTGACGATGCGTCGGGATTTTGATTCCGGAGCGACCTGATAGAGGTCGGGGTGGGAAGTCTTTTCGGCAGGATTAAAGCCGAGAATCATTCCGGCGAGTTCCATGGCCAGCCAAGCCTTTCCGCATCCAGGTGGACCCGAAAGAAGATAAGCGTGCGCGAGGCGGCCGGATTTACGGGCATCGCTTAGGCGCTCGAATGCTCTTTCTTTTAATAGGGCCATGAATCCCAAATCTTCACTAATCGGGCACCTGCCGTCGAATCATTTTCCAGCCTAGCTCAGTGGTTGGGGAACTTTTGCGGTTGGGGAATCATGACGGGTGGTCCCCAGCAGGCCCAGTCGTTCCATTGGTGAGCAGCGTTCATGTTTAGCTGGGCGGCCTGGATGTTGGCATTTGCGATTTGTTGTTGCAAACGGAACTGCTGGTATTTCGCATAGGCCTCCTGATTTCCAGAATACAGGATATTTTGTTCTGGATCGGCGTAGACGTATCGGACCTCATCCCCATTCAAATTTCGCACAATGGTGAAAGGAATGAGGGCAAGTAGGGAGCTTTGGCGCTCGGGTGAGTTAGCAGGAATGATTTCAAATCCCGCTGCAGAAAGCAGGTTTTGCGTGTTTTCGCGGCGTGCCAGCTCAATCGAAGCGCAGCCGCCAAGCGAGAATGCAACGATAATGGAAAAAACAAGCGCTCGCATGTATCTATCTTCGTCACAAATCCCACCACGCGAAAGTAGAAAATCCCTCATACACGAAATGACAGATTTTTTAATGACCTTTCCCACTAGGTGAACGGCCCTGTTTGGTTGCCTCGGCAGGATTTTCCGCTGACCCGCCGGCGGCATTCGCTAGGGCCGCATCCTCGGGGGGAAGGAAGGGCTGGAAACGGGATTTGTCGATCGACTTCATGTAGGCCTCGTTGGGCGAAACGACCCCTGGGAGAAGTTGTTCCCAAATGGCGTCGTCCATAAACTGCAT
>CAMDOJ010000137.1 GCA_945903555.1 Chthoniobacter flavus | reverse complement strand
ATGGACTTATGGCAATAAGTCCATACGTTGATCCGAGTGTTCGCAATTCCTACTCGATAGCCCTAGCACTTGAGGACTAGTCAATCGTGAGTATCATCTGCGCCAAGCGCTCTGTGCTGCGATCTGTGACGCGCCGATAGCGGAGCCCTGCTTAATAAGGGTGGGAGAGCCATTGCCCCCGTTGGCATCATTGAGCAAAGGGACCGAGGAGGACCTCGGCGTTCCCATAGAGTGGAAGCCCGCCTGCTTGGTCCATGCCCAAAAACCAAAAACCAAAGCGGCTGATATATGAACTTATGGCAATAAGTCCATATGTCACTTTGAGATTTTCCAGATCGCGTCGATGGTCTCGACAAACGCCTTTGCTCTGGCTGTAGGGGAGAGAAGAACTTGGCGACCCTTCGATTTTTTTAATACAAGTCCGGCCTCGTGCAGTCGTTTCACATGCTCCACAGCTGTGGATTGATCGATGTCGCAGACTGCCGCGACTTCGTTGACGCAGAGGGAGGGGGTGCGAATGAGCAACCGAATAATTTCAATACGGCGGTGATTTGCCAAACCCGCCACCATTCTTGCTCGACCGCGATCCATTGCCGACATGACTGAATAATATATGGAATTATTGCCATAAGTCCATACGTCAAATTCGTGATCTTAGAGTGAGGTTGGATCTCGCGCATGTGGCGGAGTCATTTGTGATCTTGGTCTGTCATCGAAAAACGGAACACTTCCTGTTGGAAATGGTTTTGCAGCCCGACGTAGGCTGGACGATGGATGAAACGAAGTGGAATTAACTTGGAGCAGGCGAGGCAAAATTCGAGATTTGGATCTCAAACTGGGTAATCGGTGATGAGAGAAAATAATTCGAATTTATTTCTAGAGCTGATAGTGTGAGTTGTATGAGTTTCGCACAGGTGCTTGAGGAGTTGCCGCGTTTCACTGTGGTGGAGCGCCAGGAGCTGTTGAGGAATGTTTTGGAGTTGGACGAAGGGGGGCTCTCGGACTCTGAACTGGCGCTGGTGGAGCAGCGGATGGCGGCCTACCAAGCTGATACTTCAAGGGCAGTCACGGCGGACACCATGGCGAAAAGGGTTCGAGCGAGATTTTCTTTGTGAATTGGAATGTTGTCGTTCTGCCTGAAGTTTACTCAGATCTCGAGGAGGCGGGGGATTGGTATGAGCAAAAACTTGAAGGACTCGGAGCGAGGTTTGCCGATGAGATTTTGGTTGTGTGGGCTGATTTGGCCGTCCAGCCCTTGCTCAATTGTAAAAAACTCCCTCGCCGAAATATCCGGTGGCGATACCCGGAAAAATTCCCCTACAAGATCGTCTACTCTGTGGAAGAGGGGACAAAAACTGTCGTGGTCATAGCCTTGATTCATGCAGCAAGGCACGAACGAGTGATTCTCAACCGAATTCAAGGAAAGTGATGCGAAAGGGTCTACCGCTCCAAGCGCTTCGCCAGCCTCTGCGCGGGGGGTGGTGGCTCCAAATCAGACAGAAGAGCTGCACGACGGCTTGTGAAAGGATAGATCTCCTGCCGGTCGGTCACATGGGCGTGTCTGCTGTGAGTGGTGCACATGCTTTGGTATGGAAGAGCAATGGTAGAGGACCTTCGGCGACGATCCTTGAGACGGAGCGGTATCGCTGGGAGATCGGCCACGATGGGGAATCGCGCCCGGAGGGGCCGATGCCGGAGCTGGATGGGTGCAGACTTTTTAAGAGGGATTCCACGGACGGCGACCTCCCGGCAGGCGACCTCTGTGTGGTGAATTACCTAGGTGTGCTGGGCTTCACGATCCGGCGAGGTGGCGACGAACACCCGATGGCGCTGAGCGTGGCCTCAAGGAAGTTGAGCAATGAGGCGGACTTCGAAACGATGACGGCCGATATCGCGAAGGAGTGTAACCAGCTTCTCTTGGATTGGAATACTCCGGTGACGGTGCCATTTGCTTCAAATCCAGACGAAAGGCAGAAGCTTCTGATCGAGCAATTCATGTATCTCCGAGCGGAACTGGGGAGGGGACGACTGGAGCAGTGGATGGAGGCGGTGCGCCGCCGTCCGCACTCGTCACTGGTGCGCCAAGCAGCCTGGAGGCCTGCGGCGATGGTGCGAAGTAGCGACCATCTGCGAAATCCGCTGCGGTTCGGCAGGGATTGGCGTCACGAGGGCGGGCGCACTCTGCCAACATCCCTGAAGGAGGTCTCGTCCCATGAGTCGGCGGACACGCCCCCAAATCGCTTCCTGCGCCATGCGCTGGAGGGATTTCTCGCTGTCTGCAACGGGGTGCTGCGAATGCAGGGGCGGCGTGGTGGACCTGTGCAGGAATCGGCGGCTCAATTGGCCTCAAAGCTGAATGGTGTACTGGGAGGTGGTTTTTTTCGCGAAGTCGGGCGAGTCGGGAGATTGGCGCTCGAGAACCAAACGCTCCAGAAGCGAGAGGGGTACCGCGACATCCTTCGCACTTGGGTGAAGCTGGATCAGGCAGCGAGGCTGGATTGGGATGGACGTGTGGATGTCTTCAGCGCCACGGTGCGGAATGTGGCCAACCTCTATGAGTATTGGTTGTTTTTCGCTCTCTACAATCAGCTCAAAGCTATCCCAAAAATGCAGCGCCTCGATGAGACTCCCAAGGGAAGGGTGCGTTCGGCTTTTTGTAAGGTAAACGGGAGGTTCTCGATCAATCTCCAGCGAGGCAAGGAAAGCGTGGTGGTTTTTGAACAGGATCAGGAGATGGGGGAAACTCTGAGGGTTCACTTTTACTACGAGCGTGTTTACTCGAAGGGTGATGTCCTCTCCGGAGGAGCCTATAGCCGGATGTTTCGACCAGATTTCTCCCTTGTCATTTTTCCCGCTTCTTTTGCGGCGGGGCGAGGTTGTGATGTGGCGGAGGCCGAGGCGACCAGAGCGGGCCAGATCGCCTGCCTGCACTTCGACGCCAAATACCGTGTGGAAAAGCTCGAGGAGTTCTTCGGAGCGAGTGCCGATTCGCTCGAGGCGCTCGGTGAGTTAGATGCCGAGGAGGAGGGCAAGTCTACAAACACCTACAAGCGCGCCGACCTCTATAAGATGCATACCTACAACGATGCGATCCGCCGCACGGTGGGCTCGTATGTTTTGTATCCGGGTAATGCGGAGACTGGGGAGGAATTCCGCAAATACCACGAATTACTGCCGGGGTTGGGGGCATTCGCCATGCCGCCCGGAAAGCCTGAGCGCTTGCGGGACCTAGGGGATTTTATTGCCAGGGCCTTGGAGTCGCAGCGGGATAAATTCAGCCAACTCGCGCGGATCAACTATTGGACGCATGATACGGTCCGCGAGGAGCCCGAAGAATACCATGCGGGAGGAAGTGCCAGCTATGTGAAGCCTCCCAAGGATGCCAGCGTGGTATTGGGATTCCTGCGCGAGGGCGATGATCCCGAAGCGTATCGTGCGGCAGGCGTGTTTTTTTGCCATGCGGTGGAGTGGGACAACGCGGGCCTGCCGTCCGAGGATCGGAAAGCGGGTGCGCCGACGAGCTTGGGATTCGATCCCCTGCGTGCCGACTGGTTGGCTGTGTTTCAGAAAAAAGTAACAGCTCCTTGGCTGGGCAAGGTCGAGAATGTGAGGATCGTGACGGCTGCTGAGCGAGCGGGTGAGTTGAAGCGGGATGTATCGGCAATGAAGGCGGCCTACTACTACCGCATCCAATTCGGAAACTGCCACGACGATCCGCCCCGCGATGTTTCACGGCTCGTGGGGCCTCGTCCGAGCAAGCCGATCGCCTGCACTTTGGCGGAATTGGCGAACTGCAAGCCGATCACCTCAAGTTGTCTGAGTTCAAGTTATTCGTAACACGATTTATGGTTCGATATCCCAATCCTCGGAATTGGAGTCAATCCCACTTCCAGATAGACCTGGAAAACGATGCCGTTTTAAACCCAATTTTTAAGAAATTCTGATATTTCAAAACGCATGGCTAAATTTTCGGGCTTATTTTTACTTTTCACAAGTTTGGCCGTATTCGCTAATGATCCCGCTTCGGATGTCTCCGTGGCGTCCCCCTTGGCCGAAATGGCCCTTTTTTTTAAAATTGGTGCCTCCCAACCGATTTGGGACGGATCTGCGAATGAAAAGCTTCGACCTATAAAAAAGTTGGTTGTGAGCCGCACGGAGATCGATTCGCTGGAGACGTTTATCGAGTCCTATCGAAGCAAGGGCCTCCTTAAAAAAGCGGCCTTAGCCCAAAATCAACTGGGGATGCGGCATTTGACTCTAGCGCAAAATGGGAATGTTGAAAATAAAGCAGCGCATTTGCAAGCTGCTGAAAAAGCCTTCTCGAAGGCATCTGAGTTTTTTAACCCGACGTCGATGCCAATCGATTGGGCTCGTGTGCAGAAAAATCTCGCAATAACACTTCAAGATCAGGCGCAAACGCTCGATCAAAACGACAAACGCAATGTGGAGCTTCTCACGAAGTCTATTGCAATATATCACTCTGTAATTGATGTATATAAAGCCCATGGCGATATACGAAATACTGCCATGGCTCAGATGTATCTGGCAACGGCTTTGCAAGACAGGGCAAGGATTGCAGATGATAAGGCATCGATGGATGCGGCGGACAAGGCTCTTGAGATCTACCAGCAAGTCATCAGCGCATTGACGAAGTATGGTTGCCCGCAAGATCGCGATGTCGCGATGGAGAACTATGCGAATATGTTGGTCTATCGAGCCAAAAAGGAAGGAGACCCAACTGAAATGCTCCAACTTGCAGTAGATACCTACCGCTTGCTTCTAAAAAATCGCAAAAGAGGGCAAGATCCCCAAGCGTGGGCACAGATCCAAGCCAATCTCGGAAGGGCCTTATATGAGCTAGCCAATAGCGGAAACAATCCGGCTAAGAATGAGCGGTTAGCGGAATCCATGGCGGCATTCTACGAGTCTCTGAAAATATACACTCAGGTGCT
>CAMDOJ010000136.1 GCA_945903555.1 Chthoniobacter flavus | reverse complement strand
CGATCGTTGCCGTAAAGCCCGCGCCTGTTGTTTCGGCGCCTAGCGATGAATCTCGCACGGTTAGGAAAAAACTCTCTCCTCTGCGCCGCAAGATCGCCACTCAGCTTGTGATGGCTCAGCAAACAGCCGCCATTCTGACGACGTTCAATGAATGCGATATGAGCGCCGTGATGGCCCTTCGCAAGGAACTCCAAGAGGAATTCACGAAAAAACACGGGGTCAAACTTGGATTCATGAGCTTCTTCATCAAGGCAGTGGTCGATGCTCTCCAGGCTATCCCATCCATCAATTCCCGTATCGATGGTGAAGACCTTGTGACCAGCACGGTGTATGATATCGGAGTGGCTGTTGGCACTGAGCGCGGGCTCATCGTGCCCGTCGTGCGCGATTGCGATCGCCTCAGCTTTGCGGACATTGAATCCCGACTCGCCGGATACGCCACCAAAGCCCGCGAAGGCAAAATTTCTTTGGATGACCTCAAGGGTGGCGTTTTCACTATCAGCAATGGCGGCACCTACGGGTCTCTACTCAGCACACCAATCCTGAATCCTCCGCAAAGTGGCATTCTCGGCATGCACAAAATTCAAGACCGCCCAGTCGTCATCAAGGGCCAGATCGTGGCCCGCCCGATGATGTATCTCGCTCTGAGTTACGATCACCGCGTGGTGGACGGCAAAGAGGCTGTGACATTCTTGGTGCGAGTCAAAGATTGCATCGAAAATCCCGCCCGACTGCTCTTGGGGGCTTAGTATTGAGTTGATTCGCCTCCTGCGTCCTTAACGGTTCCAAAGATAGGGAACTAAAAAAGACGCGGAGCGATGTGCTCGTTCGGGCTTCCGCAATGCGGGCATCGTGGTATGTTCGCTATTTTCTCGGCAATGAATTCACGTGCACAAAGATGGCAACGGATGCGATCTTTTCTGTCCTTCGCGGCCTGACGATTTCGCGCGATCTCATAGCAGATCCAAACAAAAAAAATCCCTACCAGAAAAATAATCAGAGCGGTGAAGACGAGCCATGGAAGCGGAATCGAAATCATGGCGTCTTTGGGGGTCTGGAGCCCCAGTGAAATTCCAGAAAATCCCACACGATCCCGCTTTTTTCGGATGGGGCAAAGCGCAGGGATCGGAGTAATTGGATGCGGTCGCGATCAATCGAGGGATCGCTGGAGGAACGCTCGGGGACGAGAAATGCGACACGACCACTCGAATCGACTCCAATAAGGAAGGTTACCGCTTCGAGAGATCCGGCGGCGACGAGCGGAGTGATTAGGGATTCGGGCAAGGGCGGCAATCGGTCAGCCAATGTTGGTCCTACCTGGAGCTTAGCAGCGAGGAGAGTGGCTTCCTGCTTCGCTGAGGCGAGGGGAGAAAACTTGACTTCGCGACGCACTCTCGGGACGTGTGCGGGGGATTGAGCCTCCCATCTTGGAGGGAGTGGAAGAAGGGTGTTTTTTTCGGATGCAAACTGAGGAGTGTAAGTCGTCGAAAATAACCCCTCTTCCCGTGGCAGCCCTCGACCAGGAGCAAATAGGGAGGGGTCTGAAGAAAGGAGCAAGCCTTCGACTTGTAGTTTTTGAGAAGAACCTTCTGGTAAAAAAAACACCTGCGCGGGTTTCAGTGCATCCGCCTTACCCTTGGGATAGGCGATTGCGAATAGGAAAAAAATGGAACCATGAGCGAGGGCGGCGAGCACCAGCATGGCTGGAAGCACAGGGTGGATGCGATGTCGAACAGGCCAGTCAAAAATAAGAGGAGTGTTTTTCACTGCTGATCCGATGTGGCGATGACCGTGGGATATCCAAGCGAAAGAGAAACAGTCATGACCTGCGTGAGTTGTTCCACTGCGGATCTGCGATCAGATTTGATGATCACGGTGTGGTTTCTCCCGCCATACTCCTTAAGTTTGGTGCGCAATTCATCGAAAGTGACGGTGTCATTTTCAAAATAAATCGAGGATAAAGGTGCTGCAGCGATGCTGATGATGAGTGGGTTTCTTTGCGGCGCTAGAAGGAATGGGGATTGCGGGACTTCGACCGTGACCCCTGGCTGCAATAGGAAGGAAGTGCTAAGTATGATGTAAAAAACCAGCAAAAGCACGACGTTCAAGGACGGCGCTATAAACATTAGGGCCGGATGAAGGCCTGGTGAACGCTGGATTTTCACGCGATAGTATCGGATTCCGAAGGCTCGTGGAGGACGTCTAGAATCTCAATTGAGGCACGCTCGATGTCATGGAGAACATCATTCGACCTAGCGACTAGATAACTGTGGGCGACAAACGCAGGAATAGCAATCGTGAGTGCCGCCGCCGATGTGAGAAGGCTCTCGTAAACGCCGCCTGCGATTTCAACCGCAGTGGCGTAACCGCCATGCGTGGAGATCTGTTGAAAGGCGGTGAGAAGGCCGAGAATCGTTCCCAGCAAGCCGACAAGGGGTGTTGCGTAGGCGATCGTTGCAAGCAGTGCGAGATTGCGCTCCAAGCGGGGAACCTCGAGTTGACCCGCCTCTTGAGCGATGTCACGCAACTCGGATCGGGGCGAGTTGTGACGAACCAACATGGCAAGTAGCACGCGGGGAACTGGCCCTGGCGAGGCTGCGCATTCCCTAATCGCCTCAGCGAAGTTTTTTTTTCTGAGCAAATTGGCCAGTCCACGCAGGAAGTCACCGGTTTGAATCGAGGTGCGGTGGAAAAAAAGGAGGCGTTCACAGAAAACCCCGAGAGCCGTGACACTACAGCCCAGAATAAGCCACATCAGCGGGCCGCCCTTTTGCACAAGTTCCATCATAAGTTCTCGTTTTCTAAATCATCGCAGGCATCCCCGCAATGGGTTTTCAGGTTTCATTTGTCGGTGGAGGGAGGCATAAACGTGATCGTGTGACCTCCCCCAACGCGAGGCCCACCTTTTCACGGACTCCCGGAATAAAGCCCCGATCCGCATGGAAGACGAGCATCGTGTGATTGTCATTTTGAAAAATACTGATTGGGCCTTTTTCCGTATGCAGCGTGAGCGCGGGAATCTCACCGATGCCCATCTCCGCTGATGCTTCGTGCATGGCTCTGGCCATCGCGGTGGCTTTGGAGCAGATCGACGCGATATCCAATCCTGCAGGTACGTTTTGAGAAGTTATAAATGCATCGTCGCTTGCCAACAGGCAGGACTTGATTCCAGGAAGGTCGCCGCAAAGTTCAACGACCCGCTTGGTGCTTAATTTTTCATCGGTCATGAAAAGCGATTGCAGGGCGTCCTGCTCACGCAAAACCTCGCCACCAAAAGTATCCAGAGCGGGAAAATTCGGTTTGATCGTAATGATCGCATTCAAGATCGGTTCCTCAGTTTTGCGCCGAAAGGTCGGCAGATTGCTGATAAGATTAGAGAGCTTTCGAGCGGAGATTCCGTCTTGGGGGGCTTCGGTCGTGAGATCAGGTAGGGGACCCTCTTCGATGACTTCAGGCTCAATGAGGAGGTCGATTTCCTCGACCGCGAGCGGTTTCGCAAAAAAAAGATTTAAGCTCGCCGTCGGCGAGGCTAGTGGCGTCTCAAGCGTTTCCTCTTTGAGGATGCTGGGGGTGACAATTTGTTCGCGGAGGTTGTATCCAAGGGCTACGCGGGATACCGGCAGTCGAATCATGTCGGATGCTGGTTCCACGAAGTCTGGCACCAAATTGGCAAGTTCGCTCAAGGATAGCATCGGAACGATGTGACTTAGGACGTGGGCAGCAGAAAGCTTCACGGTCTCCTCTAGGGTGGATTTACGAAGCAGAAGCTCTTTAGGAATTAAAGACTCCAAATCCGCTAAGCGCATGGAAATCGAGATGGCAGGCGCGCTACCATATACGACGGGAAGCTGGGTGGATTCAAATGGGATTATGGGCATTTCTGTTGTATCGTTCGCGAGCTCAGGTTATCTCCATAGGCCTTAATTTAGCAATCCCGTGGAATTCGACTTCAAATTCACTAGCGATGGGCTCATCCCCGTCATCGTTCAAGAAGCTTCCGGCAAGGAAAGACCCTCTGGTAGGGTTTTAATGTTTGCGTGGATGAACTCAGAGTCTTTGGCCAATACGCTCAAAACTGGTCTCATGACCTTCTGGAGCCGCTCGCGGCAGAAACTGTGGCTCAAGGGAGAGACAAGCGGTCACACTCAGCGGGTCGTTCGCTGGTTTGTTGATTGCGACCGAGATGTCCTTCTTTTCGAGGTCGAACAAACAACCGGAGCCTGCCATACCGGATACGAAAGCTGTTTTTTTCAAGAACTCGATCGCAACGCTTTGCCGCTTGAAATCAAGGAATCCAAGCTTTTTGACGACAAATCCGTTTACGATAAAAAACCCTAAATGTGGGTAATCCTGCGTGCGTGAGCTCATCGCCCGCGCTTTCTCTCCCCAGTAGCCTTTCTTCCCTAGAGCCTTTGTTTGCGAGCCTTCACGGAAGTGTGGCCCTCAGAATCACGCTCATCTCATCGGAAATTTCCGAGGTTTAAAAAGCTGTTTCTATTGTAACTACTAAAGCATGAAGTTTCATGGGCGCTTTGAGTTTGCCCGCCTAAGCCCGCCCATGCTGGATCATAGGGGCTAGCGCGGCGGTAAATATTCTTAAAAAATCACCCTCGAAATGCAGAGAAAACGCATCGGTAAAAAACACAAGAAAACGGGAAGCGGAAGCCGAGGAAATAAAAAAACACAACTTGAGAAAAGGGGTTTGAAAAAAGGAGGGAATATCTGGGGATATTGATAGAAAGGGAGTCTGGGCGGGAGTGGTGAAGATTATTGAGTCAGCTGTGAGGTGGTCTAATTTAAAAATAATTTAAAAAGCAGTTGACGAAAAAAAGAGTCCCGCTATGTTCATTGTCCCGCTGGTGAAACACACCGAGCGAAATTGATCTCAGTTTTAGTTTAAATCAAGTCAGTCAAAGACGCGAAAGTAGAAGTGACCGACAAAGAAAGTTGGCTCAAAACAGAGTTACAGATTTTTGAAAACCTAATTCAAATTTTAT
>CAMDOJ010000135.1 GCA_945903555.1 Chthoniobacter flavus | reverse complement strand
AACGGCACCGGCACACTCACCCTCACTGGCAACAATACCTTCACGGGCAACACGACGATCAACTCAGGCACACTACGAGCGGGAGCTGCTAACTCGCTAGGGGACAGTTTAGAAGTGATGGTCAACGAGGGCGGATCCCTTCTCATCGCGGCAAGCGAAGCGATCGACGATGCGGCAGATATCGAGCTGAATGGGGGTACGATGAAATTTGAAGGAAGTGTGACCGAAACGCTTGGGGTATTCTCGCTTTCAGCGAACTCGACGATCGACATGGGAATGGGGAGTGTGTGGCTCCAATTTTCGGGATTATCTGCCCAGATGCAATACGACTTGAAGATCTACAATTACACGCTCTATTCCGACTACCTCTACTTTGTGAACGTCCCAGATGTGTCAGCGAGTTTAAGCCACATCAAATTCTACAGCGACAGTGGGTCGTCCCTCATCGGTAGTAGTTTCATAGAAAACTCGTTCGGGCCATCGCCATACCATGTGAGGCCGGTCCCCGAGCCCGAGACATACGCCACGGCAGCGCTGTTGCTCCTCGGCCTAGGAATCTACGCCTACCGCCGGCGGCAATCCGCCAAGCCCGAGCTAAACTAAACGGGCCCATTTTTTCTAAGCGAAGGTAGGGACGCCGCGCCGCCGGTGTCCCAAACATCAGGCGCGACGCGCCGTCTCTGGGATACAAAGGCGCCTTCATCCTTCGCGCTGCGCGACTACGGCTTGGCAAGTCAGGCGCGAGAGAGGGACGGCGACGGCGCGCCATCCCTACCTATTTGGGAGAAAGGTGACGCCTGCCTTCGCGCTGCGTGAGTACGGCTTGGCAAGCCAGAGTGTAGGATGAGGGGCAGTCCCGACTATCGACATCTTTTAGCGAATGGGTATTTTATTATCACACTCGTTCTCGGCCCGCGCTTCCCGAAGGTCAAGATGTCTGAAGGTTGCCACTTTGGCGGGGATTTGGGGCGGTGTCATCATTTTCACTCACTGCAGATGTTGATCAAATCTGGTCATTTCACTTATCCCGAATTGATGGGATTCGCGAAGGTTGATGTAAGATGCATGAGTATTAGAGTTGCACGTGGTGTACCGCGTCGGACGTATTGTAGCCTGGACGTGCCATTTTTTGTAATACCTAAATTTAACTGAGGTGATTTCTGTTTGACATGGCGGATCATTTTTTTTGATAAACATCACGCTTTGCCTCGATCAGTAATACGAACCTTTGGATTTGCGCTGTTGTTTTGCGCGATGTTTGCCATCGCTGGCGGACATCTTTTCGTCCTTCAGTCGGTTGCTTGGGCGAACATGATTCTTGTTTACTCTCAAAAGTCCGGACTTGTTGAAGGTGTCACGAAGACATTCAGCGGTTCCGCCCCGTGTAAGCTTTGTAAGGCCGTTGACGCCGGACAGCGGGATCAGTCAAAAATGCCCCAATCCGTCAAAGCGGACAAAAAAATCGAAGGCGTGTGTCTAGCTTTATCTTTTGTGCTCAAAACTCCGTTTCTCCAAGATTTCAGTTACCCGCATCCGTCTGATGAGGCGTCTCGGTCTCGCAGTCAGGAACCTCCGCAGCCGGTTCCCATTGTAGCCCTCGGCTAATTTTTTCTGAAATCCTGATTCTAGGATTCGATGTCGTTGCCCGCCATTGCGGGAATTTCGACTTTTTCTAACTGGCATTAACCCACGTGTGGTTTGCCTCTCTTCTTTCAATTAAAAAAACACCTATATGACTTACAAAAAACTACTTGCTAATATATTAGCTCTAACTTCCTGCGTTTCGCTGGGATTAGCGCAATCCACTCCAACCTCGACGCCAGAGCCGTCTGCAACACAGACGCTCCCTGAAACGGTCATTACCGCTGAGGGCGAATCGCTCACGAGTCCCTCGTTGGAAAAGCTCCGAGAACGGAACGCGAATGTTCCCGGTGGGGCCGAAGTGATCGACGCCGAGAGCTACAAAAAAGGTCGCGCCACAACACTCAAGGACGCTCTGGATTATGCCCCTGGGGTTTTTATCCAGTCCCGTTTCGGTGCCGAGGAATCGCGCCTTTCAATCCGAGGCTCTGGCATCCAACGCACCTTCCATGGCCGCGGTTTGAAGCTTCTTCAGGATGGGATTCCCGTGAATCTCGCTGATGGGGGATTTGATTTTCAAGTCATCGAGCCGCTTTCAGCGAAGGCGGTTGAGGTGTTTAGAGGCGCGAATGCTTTGGAGTATGGCGCCACGGCGCTCGGTGGAGCGGTGAACTTTCTGTCTCGAACGGGTCATGATGCGCCACGCATCTCCGCTTTATTCGAGCATGGCAGTTACGAGAGTTACCGATCGCAGGTCGCTGCGGCTGATGTGGCGGGTCCGATCGACTACTATGCCAGCCTCTCGCTTTTTTCGCTAAATGGATATCGCGAGCACAGCAAACAAGCCAACCAGCGCCTATTCTCGAACTTCGGTTACCAGTTTCATCCAGATCTTGAAACCCGCTTCTACTTCACCTACGCCAAAACTGATTCGGAACTGCCGGGAAACATCACGAAGGCCCAACTGAATGAGGATCCCACGAAGGCGGCTCGAAGTGGAGTCAGGGTTTTCGATTACATTGATAGCGATTGGAAACGGGATTTTGAGCTTTTACGGATCGCGAATAAGACGAGTTGGAGAGATGGAGATCACCGATTATCCGTGGCCACTTATTGGTCACGCAAGGATCTGCAGCATCCTATTTTGTTTGTCATTGATCAGCTTACGAACGATTTTGGTGCAGGTTTACGTTACGATTTCCTAGGTGATGTCGCCGATCATAAAAATCGCTTTACCTTAGGCTTCAATCCTTCATGGGGTGTTACGAATGACGATCGTTTCGACAATGTGCGCGGCAAATCCGGGGCGAAGCGCGCTGAAATGTCTCAATTTGCAAGCAACTTGGATTTATATGCGGAAAACCAATTCTGGATTACCAAAAAAACGGCCATCTCACTTGGAAGTCAGATCAGCTACGCCCAGCGCACAATTGAAAACGACGCGGTTGGAACCAATGCCGCCTATAACAATGAGCAGGATTGGTGGGGATTCAGTCCTAAACTTGGCTTTCTCTTTGAGCCAACCAAGAACACGCAGATTTTCAGTAATGTCAGTCGCAGCTTTGAGCCTCCATCGTTTGGGGAACTGGTAGGGTCAAACCTCTCGGGATTTCCGAATTTCACTCTCACCGATACACCCGCCAAAGACCTCGAGGCCCAAACGGCGACCACCTTTGAAATAGGAACCCGTGGACGCAGTAAATATGCCACTTGGGATTTGGCTTATTACTACTCGTGGTTGGAAAACGAGTTGATGGAGTATGAAGTGGCTCCTGGAGTTAGTTCGACAGTGAATGCTGGCAAAACGACGCACCAAGGCATCGAGTTGGGTGGTTCCTACGATATCCTTCACGATATCTTTAAAAAGGAATCCCCATTGAAGCCGGGATCATGCGATGAAGGGGCTTATTCCTCCAGACCTAGCTTTGACCGTGTCACGCTTCGTGCGAATTACCTATGGAATCATTTTCGCTACAACGGTGATTCCACATACGGAGATCGCGCGCTTCCCGGTATTCCCGAGCATTATATCCGTGCCGAACTCGTTTATGAGCATCCCTGCGGATTTTATGTTGGGCCCAATATCGAATATGTCCCTGCGGGTTATGCGGTCGACTCGATGAACACGCTTTTCACGGATAGCTATGCGCTTTTCGGTGCGAAAATCGGTTGGCGTTCAGAGCGTGGATTCTCGGCATATGTGGAAGTCAAAAACCTGGCTGATATCAACTATGCCGCAACAACTGGGGTGATCGCTAATGCTGGTGGGGCAGATGCTGCGCAATTCAGCCCCGGCGATGGCCGCGCCTTCTATGCCGGATTTGAATACCGCTGGTAAAATATGAAAACATCCACAATTCGCCGCATTCACCGTTGGCTCGGGCTGATCTTCAGCCTGAGCATACTGGCATCTTCCGTAAGTGGAGTGGTTCACACTCTCATGGCTCATAAACAACCGCCTCCTCCAGCGGTGAAGCCAAGCGGGCATTTTCTTGATCCTTCTGGCATTCGTATCGGAGCTGCTGAAGCCATGAAAAAGCTGGGAGCGGATTTTGGACAAGTGGGCGCCATCAATCTACGAGTGATTGGTGGCGATCCTTGGTATCAAATTTATGGCTCCGCACCTGTGCCCTCCTACGTCAACGCGATGGATGGAAGGATAGATCCCTCGCAAGATGAAAAATACGGAGCGGAAATTGCCGAACAATTTCTCGGCGGAGCAAAAGTGCAAAAGACCGATTATTTGACGTCCTTCAATAACGAATACGTGAACATCTTTCGTGTGCTGCCGGTGTATCGCTTCGATAGCAGTGATGGGGAGGGGACACGGGTTTATGTGAGCACCACGACAGGAAGCGTGACGCGATACACGAATGACAAGATGCAATTTGAGGCAAATATTTTTATGAACTTCCACAAGTTTGCATTCATTCCGAACAGGATGGCGCGTGATATCGCGATGGTCACCGTCACAGGCGGAGCTTCGCTGGTCGCCCTCGCTGGAGTTTTTCTCTTTTTCTACACGCGTCGCCGTTAGACCCCATTACCATGATTGAAATATTCCATAAAGGTGGGCCCATTATGTGGCCATTACTCGCCGTTTCCGTTGTTGTTCTCGCCGTCGTTATCGAGCGCTTTCTTTTCATCGTTATCGAAAGAAAAAATCGAGATCAGAGAGTGGTGGGGGAGATCCTGACTCAGATAGAAAAGGGCCATCTGGATCAAGCCTCGCGCGTCGGCGCTGAGTCGAAGGATTTTGTAGTAAGAGCCGTCACCTACGCGCTCACTCATCGTGAGAAATCCTTCAGCGAAGCGATGCTGCGGGCTGCCAATTGGGAACTCAAGCGCTTCCATCGCGGACTCACGATTCTGGATACAGCGATCACTTTGGCTCCATTACTAGGTTTGCTGGGCACTGT
>CAMDOJ010000134.1 GCA_945903555.1 Chthoniobacter flavus | reverse complement strand
CGTCGCCAAAAAACCACAAAAACATCCCGCCCTTTTTCCAAAGCGGCCACGCGGGATTGCTCCAAAGTGTTCATCACGGAAATCACGGCGCCCTTGCGTCCGGTCGAGCCCAAGAGGGAAACCATCGAGGGGAGGGCTAAAACGGCTAGGAGGCAAAGAACAGCGGCTACCGCAAGGAGTTCTATCAAGGAAAAAGCTCGTTGGCTCCGTAGAGTCGGTGGAAAATGTAGTCGGCTGTAGGTGTAGGAAATGGGTTTTGATGTCTTCATGATGTAAGGTTTTAAGTTCAAAATCTCGGCTAACTTTGATCGCTTCGAAGCAGAATGAAAGCAACTTGGATATGACAATGTTTTTATTTTAAGTGAACTCGACTTGGTGGCAATCTGTTTTTTCAAATCCAATGGAACGTCTGTTGGGTAAATGCGACAGGCAGAGGTGTGGATTGGGGGCTGATTTTGGAGGGATGCCTTGCCAGTGAAAGTGAAGAAAAGCGGATCCCGTCCGAATGACCGGGCCTAATTGCCAAGAATTGCGCTGATAGATTGGATTGCCTATTTTTGGATCAAGGTGCCATGGGGCGGAAAAACCCTTGTTTTCTGCGGTTGAGAATTCTCAAAAAATAATACCTAAATGGATATGGTTTGACTATGGGGTATGATCCTGCAATATTAGATCGGATTTTATCTATGCTATTTCCCGTTTCCGCCATTATTTTTTCAGGTCTATTAGGATGTGTATGGCGGGTAAGTCGAGACGACAAGGGGATGTCCTGATCTGTTCAGGGAGATTTTAAATTAGAGATTTTCAAAAACCCGATGTTTTCCTGGATTTGTTTTGAGTGGGAGCTTTCAAGTTTGGACCTTCCTGTCCCTTTAACCTCGCCACTTGTGATACGAACCGCTCAACCGAGCGAGAAGGAGATTGTTTTAAAGGTGCTCTTGAGCGCCTTTTCGATGGATAGTTCGTGGGGAGACATCAGTCGCCGTTTGCAGGAGGGGATTGGGCATTTTGTGGACCGTGCTTTTGAAAAGGGCGACCCATCTTGCATTGTGGCCCTGCACGGGCAGCGCATCATTGGCGCTTCCTTGTTGGACACCAATACAGAAGCGACAAACCACCTTCTCAGCGGGCCAATGATTCTGCACGAGTATCGCAATAGGGGGCTTGGATCTGGAATGCTGGCGGCCTCGCTGGCTTTCCTCAAGGGCAAGGGTGTTTTGAAGGCGCTTGGAGTGACCCGCGGGAACTCGATCTCAGCGCGTTTCATTTACACCAAATTCTCCAGCACCCAGTCGCCCTTCACGCTCGATCCGCTTCAGGTATCCGCGCGCTGAAGCATTTTTCGCTTCCCTCGGGAGTTCGTATAGGGAATGTTGTGATGCATGGCGCAAGGGTTTTTCGATCGTTACGAATCGGAGGGTTTTTTTGATGAAATGTTTGATGGGGAGGGGAAGGTTCGCCCCCACTACCAGAGGATTCTGGAACGTTTCTCGGAGATGGATACCCAGACATTTGAGAGAAAGCGGGCGCTTGCTGAAAAAGCCTATCTCAACCAAGGGATCACTTTTACGATTTACAGCGGTGACGAGGGAACCGAGCGAATCATGCCGTTTGATCTCGTGCCTCGCATTATACCCGCGGATGAATGGAAGCTTCTGGAGCGAGGTCTCGAGCAACGCTTGCGGGCGCTGAATCTTTTTCTCCACGACGTCTACCACGACCAGCGGATAATCAAAGAAGGGATCATTCCCTTGGAGATCATTAGCACAGCGAAACACTACCGACCCGAACTCATCGGAGTCGATGTCCCGCACGATATCTACATCCATGTGTGTGGAACGGATCTCATTCGTGGAGCGGACGGCAGGTATCTTGTGCTCGAAGACAATGGTCGCTGCCCATCAGGTGTCTCGTATTTATTGGAAAACCGCCAAGCGATGAAGCGTGTGTTTCCGCACCTCTTCAGTCGCTATCCCGTCTGTCCTGTGGACAGGTATCCGCAAGAGCTTCTGGCGGCTTTGCGCTATGTCGCGCCTCACGGCAATCCAGATCCGACGGTGGTTGTGCTGACGCCTGGTATCTACAACTCGGCCTATTTTGAGCACTCGTTCCTCGCGCGCTCGATGGGTATCGAGATCGTTACGAACCAAGATCTCATTGTGAAGGATGATTTCGTTTACATGAAGACCACGAAGGGGCTTGAAAAAGTGGATGTCATTTACCGTCGGGTCGATGACGATTTTCTGGATCCGACCGTTTTCCGCAAAGATTCCATGCTCGGTGTTCCGGGCATCGTGAATGCCTACCGCAAGGGGAATGTGAACCTCGCCAACGCTCTTGGTACGGGCGTCGCAGATGACAAGGTGACCTACTATTACGTTCCGGCCATGATCCGATTTTATCTCGGCGAGGAGCCCATCCTGCCGAATGTCGAGACCTTCCTTTCTGCTGTCGCTACCGACCGCAAATATATCCTCGAGAATCTGGAGAACCTCGTCATCAAGGCGGCCAACGAAAGTGGTGGCTATGGAATGATGATCGGACCCAAGGCGACGCGGGAAGAAATCGAAAAATTCCGCGCCGCCATCATTGCTGATCCCCGTGGCTATATCGCACAACCGGTGATCGATCTTTCCCGCTCGCCCTGTTATTGCGATGGGGGATTTGAGGGGCGGCATATTGATTTACGGCCGTATATTTTGATGGGTGAAAAAACGACTATCATTCCGGGCGGTCTTACCCGCGTGGCCATGCGGAAAGGCTCGCTGGTGGTGAATTCCTCCCAAGGCGGGGGCACAAAAGATACGTGGGTATTGGATGAAGGAGGTCAGCCATGCTAAGCCGTGTCGCTGATTCCTGTTTCTGGCTAAGTCGCTACCTTGAGCGTGCTGAAACAAATTCCCGCATTCTCGATGTGAACATCCAGATCGCCCTTGATTTTGAGGAGAACAACGACGCGAAAGTTCGCCAGCATTGGATGCCGATCCTTTCCACAGCCAAAGAACAGGAACTTTTCTACCAAATTCACAGCGAAGTCACCAGCGAGGCCATCATGGACTTCG
Organism: Chthoniobacter flavus; assembly: GCA_945903555.1. Classification (GTDB taxonomy): domain Bacteria; phylum Verrucomicrobiota; class Verrucomicrobiia; order Chthoniobacterales; family Terrimicrobiaceae; genus UBA967. The sequence goes on along the minus strand of CAMDOJ010000134.1, from coordinate 1,954 downwards.
TGACATTCGAGAAAGCCAACTCGAATTCGATTCTATCCTCGATGACGCAGGCCCGCGAAAATGCACGCACTGTTCGCGAGCAAATATCCAGTGAGATGTGGGAGCAAATCAATCGCCTCTACCTTTATCTTCAAAGTCCCTCCGCGCGCACTGCATTCCGCGAAAGTCCCATCGGCTTTTTCCGTCTGCTCGTTGATCATCTCCATTCCTTTCAAGGGATCACGGATGCGACCATGACGCACGGCGAGGGTTGGCAATTCATCCAGGCTGGTAAATATATTGAACGCGCGGACTCCACATCCCGAGTCCTCGATTTTAAATACCATCTTCTTCTTCCGAGTGGCGAGCAGGTCGGGGGGAATGTGGATATCACACAATGGATGGCCGTCCTCCGCTCGTGCAGTGCCATGGAGGCCTATTTCAAGATTTCTCATGGCCATGTGACGAGTTGGCAGGTCGCCAAGTTTTTGATCCTGCATGACACATTTCCACGATCGATCCGTTTTTGTGTGGATGCCCTTGACCAAGCTCTTCACAGCATTTCATGTGTGGACCGGGGGCATTTCTCGAACGAGGCGGAGCGTCTTTCCGGAGCTTTGCGCTCGAACTTGGCATTCACCACAGTGGATAGTATCTTTCGTTTCGGACTTCACCAATACCTTGACCAAACCCAAGAGCGATTAAACGAGATTTCAAACGCTCTGGCAGAAACTTACTTCCGTTGGACCTAGACCCACATAAGGCAGTCGCCCCACAACAAGCGGCCCACAAGGCAATGGAAACATATGCCTTCGAGGTCCTCGTGAAGCGGATGGCGAGGTCATTTCAACTTTCTCTGCGGATTCTTCCTAGTTCGATCCGTTCCACACTCACTCTCGCTTACATGTTGGCCCGAGCCTCCGACACAATCGCTGATGCTTCCTCGGCGCCGGAGTTTCAGCGTTTGGCGCTTCTCCGAGCCCTGCCGGATTTTTATCCGGAGAAGAGCCCTGACCTTGGACTGCAGGGGGATGAAAAAGACCTTGTGAAACGTTTGCCGGAGCTATTGGAAGTGTTAAAGATCCTTCCCGATGCGCCCGCTGTCGTGGAGGCTTGGCGCGTGATTCTTCGGGGTCAGATATTCGATATCGAACGATTTCGGCCTACCGAGTCTGGTGAGACAGCATCTCCGCTCTCGCCCGAGGAGCTTGACGAATACACTTACCTTGTGGCCGGCAGCGTGGGTGAATTTTGGACCCGCATTTGCTGCCAGCACATTCTAGGTTATTCCTTGAAGTCGCTGGACGAATTGTTGCCCACGGCACGTCGATTTGGGCAAGCCCTCCAGTTGGTGAATATTCTCCGTGACCGACGATCAGATGCCGACATGGGCCGCGTCTATATACCTGATCAGCGCTTCTATGCTGAGATGGAGCATGTCGGCGAGTTACTCACTGCCGGTGAAGAATATACGTCTAGCGTGCTCCCTCGAATGCTCCGTGCGGCCAGTGCACTCCCGTTGGATCTTGCTCGCCGCACTCTCGCACTCGTTGCCGAGCATCCCCTAGGGGCGCGCGTTAAAGTTCCCCGCTATCGAGTTTGGATCGCTTTGATCCGGGCCATGCTTCGCTGAGTTCAGATCAGTAGAACGAGCCCTGTCCACTCCGGAACAAAGAAAAGTGACGTCATTAGCGAAGTTCCTACGAACGCATTATAGCGCAGCGATGAGTTTCTGATTTTAACTTATCAACAGCAACCTCGCCGAGTCGCCGCGATGGGTGAGTGGGGCGCGGTGGATGCTTGGAGGAACGGGGCTGCCGGGATAGTCTACAGCAATGCGCCAGAGGCATCCTATGCCGAAGGAAAATGGCCTAGCTTCCGGAAGGGTGGCGTAGTGCAGGTCATAGAAATTTTCGTTCAGATAAGTCAGGAAATCCGCGTCATCTTTTCCCCCGAAGCACTTGAGGAGTTCCGC
>CAMDOJ010000133.1 GCA_945903555.1 Chthoniobacter flavus | reverse complement strand
AAGAAGGCCGAATTTGAATTCCTTGTGGCTACGGATGTCGCGGCCCGCGGCATTGACGTCGATGAACTCGAGCTCGTGGTGAATTACGATCTGCCCTACGACGCCGAGGACTATGTCCACCGCATCGGTCGTACAGGCCGCGCTGGACGCAAGGGCATGGCCGTGACCTTTGTCTCCGGTCGCGACATCTACAAACTTCAATTCATCGAGCGCTTCACAAAAACTAAAATCAAACGCGGCACCCTTCCGACTGCTGGCGAAGTCGAAGAACGTCGCATTGAAGGGCTCCTCGAGCGCATTCGTGAAGTCCTCAATCGAGGCAACCTCTCATCCCGCGTTACTGACCGCTTGCTAGAAGAAGGTTTCAACTCCACGGATATTGCTTCCGCTGTGATTGAAATGCTGGCAGGCCCAGAAGTTGCGCCGGAGAAAGAAAAGCCCGCTCCTTCCAAACCCACCGTCCGCTCGGAACCCGATCTTCCCATGGGAAACATCCGCCCTCCAGCTCGAGGCATGCTCTGGGTCCGAACGAATGCCGGTCGCGAAACGGGCATCACTCCCCGCGACATTATGAGTCTCTTAGAAGATGGCCTTGGCCTCCCAAGGCGCTCGGTGGGGCTTATTGACATACTGCCTGGTGAATCCTTCGCCCAAGTACCAAAGCAATTTCTGGACACCCTTCGCACAGGCCCGCGCGAGATCGATACGAACTCCGGTCCGATCGTTGTTTCTCTCGTTCCTTACAATGCCACCAGCAAATCCGGGGCCGACGAAGGTAAACCCAAGTTCTCTAAAAAGCCCAAGCGAGATAAGTAATACCATTGTCTCTTTGAAATTCAGAACTCCTGAAGTGTGAGGAAAAGGTGTGAGACGCAAAAGAAGGGGGCATGGCCGTCTCGGCCGTGTTGAGACTGGGCTACTTGCTCGCACCCATTCCCATTGGAACCAAGGAGCATGCCAAAGCACACAGGCGGTGCCTCCGGATCGGAGAGACGCGCTGTTCCCCTCTCCTAAAATCCAAAAACAAGCTGCTTTTGATATAATCGCTCTAGTCCCCTACCGCCCGCATGGAAAATTGCGGGTGGGAGCGGATCGTTTCCTCAAAAATGCTCTCCTCAGACGCCGTAATGGAAGGCGGAAATTTCGCTGACGAACGTTCCCATTTTTTTAGCCACTCGGCTCCGAGGATTTCACGCTGTCTCTCGCGGCCATTATCTAAGCACGTGAAGGCAATTGTTGTTTCTTCCTTGTCTCCCGCATTACGACCGCGGGCAACGTAAAATCCCGCTGCCAGCATGGCTACGCGTGACGCCGTTGAGCACGTGTAGGTGAAAAGCTCCACATCGCGACCAGCGCAGGCCACCGTCAGCGCTCGGAAGGCTTCTGTCGTCCACGCTGGCGCACAGGTTTTTCCTGAGAACATGTCGTAGAAAATGAGATCCGGCGACTCCGCCAGATGCATCGTCGCAAGGAAATCGCCCTCAATAAGCTTCCACTCGAGACCCTCGTGTTGCTTGGACTGCCAAGTCGCATGCTTGAGGATTGCCGGCGGACCGGCATGGCGCAGGTAAGGAAAGCGATCATGATGCTTGAAAGCTAGGCGGAGGGAATCGAGATCATTCTCGAAACTCACTATGCGAAGCGGACGCACGATCCCCTTCGCGGCAATCGATTCGCGCGTGAGAATCGCCGCCATCGCATTCGCCGCCGCCCCCAGCCCCACATCCCAGATAATAAGCGGCTCTGCGATCGTCTCAGTGAGTCGCTCCGCAAGACGTGATTGCTCAATGTAGAGTCCCCTCGCCTCGTCCATCGGCGGCGTGCGGGCATGCATGATCTCGCCAGAAGAAACATGAAGAATGCTAGAAAATCCCTCCATGGCGGTGTGGATTTTATAATCACCCAGCGTGATTTTTTTGAGCGGACGCCGCCGCATGGGTGTCACAGGATTGTCGATGTCGTCGATTTGAAGGACCTCCCGCTTCTCGTTGTAGAACGAGAGGAAGCGATCTTCTAGGATGCTTTGCCGCATCTCACGCATGAGTCGATGATAGAAGAAAATGTTATGCTGACCGAGGAGTTGCCATCCCAGGGTCTCTTTGCACTTCGTGAGGTGGTGCAGGTAGGCGCGATTGTAGCGCGCGCAAGTCGGGCAGGCGCAGTCGGGGTCCAACGGTTCCTGGGAGCTCTTATAAATTCCGCGCCTCAATTGGATGAGCCCGCGCGAAGTGAAACATCCCCCTCGCTGCGCCATTTGCGTGGGGATGATGCAATCAAACATATCCACCCCGCGATGAACGGCCTCGAGGATGTCGAGCGGTGTACCAACGCCCATGAGATAGCGCGGTCGATCCTGCGGCAGCAATTGGGTGGTGAACTCGCACGTGTCCTCACGCTCACTCTTCCCCTCACCCACGGCCAAGCCACCGATAGCAAATCCATCGAAGGGCATTTCGCAAAGCGCACGCGCACTCTCGCGTCGAAGTTCTGGAAATAGAGCGCCCTGCACAATAGCGAAGAGGGACTGCGGCGAATCACCGCGCGCCGCGAGGCTGCGGGCGGCCCAGCGATGAGTCAACTCCATCGCCGTCCGCGCTGTGATTTCATCGACGGTGGATGGCACGCATTGATCCAGAACCATCATGATGTCGCTGCCGATATCCTTCTGGGTTTCAATGCTGCATTCGGGGCTCAATAAAATCGTGCGTCCATCCAGATAGCTTTGAAAAACCGCCCCCTCCTCGCTTATAGAACGCGAATGGGGTAGCGAGAAAATCTGGAAGCCACCAGAATCCGTGAGCACCGATTTTTTCCAACTCATGAAGCGGTGGATACCGCCGACATTGCGGAAAACCTCTGGCCCTGGCCTCAGTAGGAGATGGTAGGTATTCGCAAGAAGAATCTGCGACCCTGATTCCTCCAGAAAACCCGTTGCCTGCGCCTTCACGGTGGCATGTGTTCCCACCGGCATAAAAAGCGGTGTTCTTACCTCATTGTGAAGCGTACGAAACATCGCTGCGCGAGCATTAGAGCCCGTAGCGCGGGCCTCCACGCGAAAGTCGAGGCGTTGATCTGACGTCCTCACGGAGTTGGCTGTATGTAAACTCAAGACGCGGCATTGAATCCGAAATCCCCATCGTCCACAAGACCCCTGCCGGATTTTAAACAATCCGCCGCATCAGATATTGGCCCCTTTTTATTCGACACGCCGCCGTTCCCGCCATATCCCGATTTTCGTTCTTGAAAATCCCCGCTCGAGGAATCAACATTGTGACTCGATGTCGGGCCGTGGCTCAGCTTGGTAGAGCGCTTGAATGGGGTTCAAGAGGTCGAGAGTTCAAATCTCTCCGGCCCGATTTCTTTCCTTCCGAAAATCTCTTCACTTTTCTTTGCGACCTCAAGCGCCCTCCAATTTGTTACTCCGATAGCGTTATCGAGTCGGTGCTTTGTTTTGTGTCCGGTGCCTATCCCTCGAAAAGAGTTTTGAGCTTCCATTTTATCGGCCCCTTGGTTCCGTGTTCTTTTTCAGTTTTTCTGGGCCCGATCGAAATCGTTCATCTCCATTCACTCGCCCTTGCCAAAGCCCCTTCAGCCACTGTGTCCCACGCCTCCCCCAACACTCCTTTTACTCTTCGCCGCACCCCTGCCTCCCATTCTAATAATTTTTTATACCAACAACATAAACGACTTGACATCATTTTGAGCTTTTAAATTCTCTCCTTACACGGGATGAGCTAGGACTTTCAGCTTTGAGTGTATGCAAGCGTTGTAGCGAGCACCACCTGCCGCTGTTGCTGTAAGCGTCGAGACCTCCACAACTTTCGGTAGATCGTGCTGCGTGCAACGTTCCCCTTTCCAAAAGGTAGGGATGGCGCGCCGTCGCCGTCCGTCTCTCGCGCAGAAGGCGCCATGGTATCCCAGAGACGGCGCGTCGCGCCTCATGTTTGGGACACCGGCGGCGCGGCATCCCTACCTTTTTAACGATTTTTTTAAGTTTCACAGCCAAATCGAAAATGCGTGGCCTAGGTAGGGGCAGGTCGCCGAGATGCCCCAAGATTCCAGCGCGTTGCGCGTTGACGGAGGCGGCTTTGCCGCTCAAGTGGGTAGTTTCGGCGAAACAACCCTACCGGTTTTATTCCGGAGCAACACCAGCGCGATAGTGCAGCAACAACTCAACGCATGGAGCAATCCAGCCCCCCCTCCTCCGCCCAACTCCTTTTAAAAACGAAACCGTATTTCCTAGAAAAGAGGCCTAGTTCCACAGGACTTCATTAGGGCCGTCGGGTGTTGCGCAAAACATTCGACCGCTCTTATGGAAGTATAAAAAACGATCGCATTTTCGTTGGCTCGCTGAATCCCCTTTGATTCTGCTTCGCTCCCCCCGCGGATGGCTTGGGCCAATCTCTCTTCCAGTGCTCCCAGTGCTCACTCGCTCACCAACCCTGGATGCCTTTTCTTCCAAGGCCCCCTAACCTTCTCGGTTGTGTCCTTTGATTCACCCCTCTCATTTCTTCGGAGTTCCCTTCGGCAACCCATCTCCCGTGTTTGAACCAGAGTGTTCCACGTGGAACACTCTGATCCCCTCCCCTAACAGGATTGCACATTCTGGATTGCATCAAACGAGCTCGTTTGCGATTTTGAAAGCATGTTGCATATCGTGCTAATTGAACCCGAAATTCCTCCCAACACAGGAAACATCGCACGCCTTTGCTTAGCCGCCGGGGCACGATTGCATTTAGTTGGGGATTTAGGCTTTTCTCTTGATGAAAAATCACTGAAACGCGCTGGGATGGACTACTGGCACCTTTGCGACATTCACCGCTGGGCTAATTTGCGAGATCTTCAGGAGGCGCATCTGACCGGCCGGTTTTTTTATTTTTCCACGAAAGCCGACAAAGCCTACTGGGATGAAACCTTTGCTGATGGAGATTTTTTTGTTTTCGGTAGAGAGTCCCGAGGCTTGCCGGAATCCCTACTCCGCGCAAACCCAGATCACGTTTTGAAAATACCCATGAA
>CAMDOJ010000132.1 GCA_945903555.1 Chthoniobacter flavus | reverse complement strand
GATCCGCGATCCGCGCCTTTTGAGCCTCTGTCAGCTTTTTCTTGAGGATTTTGGCACTCGCTTCAAGCGGGCTGCCGCGGCTCGGCAAAACCATCACGCGCATCGTGGCGGACTCCTTCGCCACACCGGGCAAATGATGAGAACCGCTTCGGCCATCAGCGCGGCCTATCCGCATCTCAATCGTGATCTGCTTCTCACGGGCGTGCTCTTTCATGATTGCGGGAAGCTCTGGGAAGTGTGTCCACCGGAAGCCGGTTTTGAAATTCCACGCGAATTGCGTGGGGAGCTGCTGGGACACATCAGCATCGGAATCGAGTTGGTGAATGCCCTCTGGCGCAAGTTGCCACTCGAAGAATGGCGGGAGGTCGTTCCCTCTTCCGAGGATGCCCGACTTCACTTGCTCCACCTCATTGCCGCGCATCATGGCGAACTTCAATACGGCTCGCCCGTCGAACCCAAAACCCCCGAGGCGATCGCCCTCAACATGATTGATAATCTCGATGCCAAGCTGGAAATGATCACCGCCGCCTACATCAAGCAACCCGAAATCGCCCCCGGTATCCATGAGCGCGTCCGCCCGCTCAACACGTCGCCCGTGAAGCCCCTCCTGATCTGCGGCTGAGTCGATACAGTATAAATAAAATCGCAGGACTTCGTTGCTTTACCTTGCATTGGTGGAGTCCTCTATTACATTTCGTATTCTCACGGCGCATTCGTCTAGGGGTTAGGACACAGCCCTCTCAAGGCTGGTGCACGGGTTCAAATCCCGTATGCGCTGCCAGTTTTTCCCACGTAAAAAGGAGCAATCTGAGTGGCTACAACAAGGAATTGAAAAAAATGGTAGGGTTGGCGCGCCCTCCGAGTCGTAGGCTACGAACCGGAGGCCATCGCCGACCGCCTCTTGCGCATTCGTGGCCCGGTTCCCCAATCAGTGCGATAACTCCTGACGTGTCAGGACAGATGGGTAAAAAAGCCGGACAGGATTAAACTCCAAACGGATATTCGACCGAATTTGAAAATGGACTTTTGCACCGCAAAAAGAAGGGCGCATGGCCGTCTCGGCCGTGTGGAGACTGGTCTACACTTGCTCGCGCACGCTGGCCAGTGGTGCAAAGGAGGGCAGCGCCGCACACAGGCTAGAACGCCTGTCATGATGCACCCCGGTTTCCTGACCACCAAAAAATTGCGACTGCGCGATTATGACCGAGAGATTCATGAAATGCTGCCAGTGCGCGTTGGATCGCGCTTGCAAAACGGCAACACACGCACTGCGGGGGGCTGGCAAAAAAACCGGAGTCTACGGGGCTCGAACCCGCAACCTCCGCCGTGACAGGGCGGCGCTCTGACCAATTGAGCTAAGACTCCTAAGAGGGGCCAGACGATAGCCGCAGATGCCTGATGGTTGCAACCCTTTTGTTCAATAAATTTCTGCAAGGGATCGCTTGCCATCCTCCGGGTTACGAAGCGAGGCTTTTTTATGAGCCAAGCACAGCGATTGCGATGTTCCCGTTCAAACCCCGAAGCGACAACTAAAACTTTAAAGGGGTCAGGAATTAATTATTGACATTAAAACGGCTTCAGATTGAGTGGATGGATGCCAAGACAAGTTCGAATCGAGTATGAAGGGGCGTTTTATCATGTGATGGCGCGGGGGAACCGACGTGCGGATATTGTTTTTGATGATGAAGACCGGAAGACATTTATAAGAACGTTGGGAGAGGTTTGTAAGAGAGCGGGGTTTCGGATTCATGCGTATGTTTTAATGAACAACCACTACCATTTGCTTTTGGAAACTCCGCAAGCGAATCTGACGGCGGGCATGGGGTGGTTTCAAAATGCCTACACGCGTCGGATCAATACGCGTCATCGGTTGTGGGGGCATCTTTTTGGGGGGAGATACAAAGCGATCGCGGTTGAACCCGGGAATGCCTTTTGGGCGATCTTGGACTACATTCACCTGAATCCGGTGCGGGCGGGGTTGGTTGCGGTGGGGGATGGCATGGAGTCCTATGCTTGGAGCAGTTTGCCTTTGTATTTGAGGGAGGCGCCAGACCGACCGGCACTTTTGAAGACAGCGATGGGTTTTGAGGTGAGCGGGTGTCGTGATGATGCGGAGGGGCGAAAGGCGTTTTTGCTGGAGCTAGAGCGGCGTGTGGATTGGGCCAATCCGACGCAGGCGGGAGTGGAATTTGGCTCCGAACAAAGGCGACCGGAATTATCGGTGCATGTTGCGTTGCGGCGGGGGTGGTTTTTCGGCTCGCAGGCGTTTCGAGAAAATCTGATGTCCAAGCTCAAGATCAAGCTGGATCAAGGCGGGGTGGGGTCTGCGAATGGATACCACGGCCCGGAGATCAAGGATCATGGACAGGCGGTGGCGGAGAGATTGGCATCTGCTGGGTGTTGGTATTTTGGCTGGGAGGACGAGGCCTTGGTGGGCTTGCCAAAAGGGGATGAGAGAAAGGCTTTGATCGCTTCGCTGATCCACCGGGAGACGACGGTGCCGCTGGATTGGATCAGTGCGAGGTTGCGGATGGGAGTTCGTGCTGGCGTGTGTCGCAGTATCAAGCGGCATCGCGAGCGGTTGAAAGCGGACGCTGATCTTGGGAGGGTGGAGAGCGAAGTCATGGCAAGAATGAAAGCTTCCCTTTGACGCAGTCTGAACGACATCCCATAGTCCTGAGAAAAACATCGGCAAAGCAGATGAAATCGGTCTGGACAGCTTCTCCCATTCTTGAGGTTAGCGGAGTTTTTCCTTGGGTTCTTGGGGCATCCGGTTTTAATTCGTGCCACTTATGACGGATGAGGAAGCTTTTATTGCCCTGAATATGGTGCCGAGGATCGGTCCTGTTCGGGTGCGGCGATTACTCTCAGCGTTTGGTTCTCCGATGGCGGTGCTTTCTGCCAGCACGTCGGCACTCCAATCGGTCGAGGGAATCGGTCCGGAAGCGGCCAAGTCGCTTCGGGACTGGGAAAGTTATGTTGATCTGGCTGGCGAGCTTCGGTTGGTGAAGGAGTTTGGCGCCAGAGTGGTTACGCTGGCATCCCCAGATTATCCGGCCCTTCTGAGCGAGATTCACGACCCTCCGACGGTGCTCTACGTTATGGGGGATCTTCAGGATCGTGACCGGCATGCGATTGGGGTGATCGGGACGAGAAAGCCCAGCCACTACGCGAACGATTGCGCCAAAAAGATTTCGTATCAACTGGCTTATTCCGGAGTGACGGTCGTGAGTGGACTGGCTCGGGGCATTGATACCGCCGCGCACCAAGGCGCTCTCGCGGCGAAGGGTCGCACGATCGCCGTGATCGGCAGCGGACTCCTCTCAATTTACCCGCCTGAAAATCAACCGCTCGCAGAAAAAATTGCCACCTCGGGCGCGGTCATTACCGAATTTTCGATGCAAGTGAAGGCGGATCGTCAGACATTTCCGATGCGCAACCGCATCATCAGCGGTTGTTCCTTCGGGGTGCTCGTCGTCGAAGCGGGCGCGCAGAGTGGGGCCCTGATTAGCGCGAATCAGGCAGGCGAGCAGGGACGATCGATCTACGCCGTGCCCGGTCGCATTGATAATCCCTCGGCCATTGGGTCCAATCGCCTCATCCAGCAAGGCGCGAAACTCGTCACTTCCGCTGCCGACGTGCTTGATGATATGGGGCTACTTTTTGCCGAAAAGCCAGAGCTTTCGCGTCCACCGCTGCCCGAACTCACCGGAAATGAGGCCGCGATACATACTGCGATTCAGGATGATGAGATGCATATCGATGCCTTGGTCGAAAGATGCGGGTTGCCAATTCACATTGTGTCTTCTACTTTGCTCGCCCTTGAAATGAAAAAGTTGGTTCGCTCACGACCCGGCGGGCATTTCGTAAAAATTTCTTAACTTCCCATGTCCAAAACTCTTGTCATTGCAGAAAAGCCCTCCGTCGCCAACGACCTCGCCAAAGCGCTAGGCAAATTCACCAAAAAAGACGATTTTTTTGAGAGTGACGACACCGTGATTACGTCGGCGATCGGTCACCTCGTCGAGCTTTGCCTTCCGAACGAGATGGATAAAAAGCGGGGCAAGTGGAGTTTTGCGAATCTCCCGATCGTCCCCGACCACTTCGACCTCAAGGCGAAGGAAAAAACCCTTTCGCGTTTCAATTTGATCAAGCGTCTGCTCAAGCGTGCTGACATTGGCGATGTCGTCAATGCCTGCGACGCCGGGCGCGAGGGCGAACTGATTTTTCACTACGTCATCCAACTCGCCGGATCCAAAAAACCGACCCGCCGTCTTTGGTTACAGAGCATGACACCCGAGGCCATCCGCCAAGGATTTGCGCACTTGCGCGCCGGCAAAGAGATGATTCCGCTGACCGATGCCGCCGTCTGCCGCAGCGAAAGCGATTGGTTGGTAGGCATCAATGCCACGCGCGCCCTGACCGCCTTCAACTCGAAGGGGGGCGGATTCCAACTCACCCCAGTCGGACGGGTGCAAACTCCCACGCTCGCGATCTTGGCCGTGAGGGAAGAGAAAATTCGCGCCTTCCAGTCGCGTCCCTATTTTGAGGTCTTTGGGGAATTTGGCGTCGCTGCCGGAGTTTATTGCGGACGTTGGTTCGACGAAAAATTCAAAAAAGGCGCCGATGAGGATGCTAAGGCGGAGCGCCTCTGGGAACGTGCAACAGCCGAAGCGATCGTGGCCAAGTGCACCGGCAAACCGGGAGTCATCACCGAAGAAAAGAAGCCCACCACGCAGATCTCGCCGCAACTTTACGATCTTACGACTCTCCAGCGCGAAGCGAACTCCCGCTTCGGTTTGAGTGCCAAACGCACGCTCCAGATCGCGCAAGCGCTCTACGAAAAATACAAAGTCCTCACCTACCCGCGTACTGACTCCCGCTACATGCCGGACGACAACCTCGCCACTGTGAAAAATGTGATGGGGAAACTCGAGATCGACGACCTCGCCGCGCACGGGCGCAAGGCCCTCCAATCTGGGTGGGTGAATCTCAATCGCCGTGTTTTCAACAACGCCAAGGTCACCGATCACCATGCCATCATCCCGACGGG
>CAMDOJ010000131.1 GCA_945903555.1 Chthoniobacter flavus | reverse complement strand
GGGAGGGAGCGGTTGGAGCCGAGGGCACACACGACAGACGTCCAGTCAAAGGCCAAGGGTATCTAGAGATGACAGGTTACTCAGGCCGCATCGTTGGCATGCAGGCCCAGTAAAATGGACCGACCAGATCAAGGCAACAACTCACCGCGAATGAGGTCATCCATCGTTTGGCGAGAACGGGCGAGGTGCACTTTGTCTCCATCGACAAGGATCTCGGGCAAGAGCGGCCGAGAATTGTAGTTCGAGGACATCACGAACCCGTAGGCTCCGGAACTCAGAATCGCAACTCGTTCCCCGGGAGCAAGCGGAGGGATCCCTCGATCTTGGGCAAAAAAGTCTCCGCTTTCGCAGACAGGACCGACGACATCCATTGTGATCGATTGCTCCTTTGTTTGCTGAAGCGGGACGATTTCATGCCACCCTTCGTAAAGAGCGGGGCGAATGAGATCATTCATGGCCGCATCGACGATGGTGAAGGTTTTGGCGGGCGTCTGCTTCACATACTGCACAGTCGAAAGCAGAGCACCGGCATTGCCAACGAGGAAACGTCCAGGCTCAAAGAGAATCCGCAACCCGAGTGGCTTCAGTGCGGGAATGATCGCTGCGGCGTAATCCTCGGGCGTCATACGACGGGCTTGGTCGCCATGGCTCCACCAATCGGGTGATCCACTGCTGAGGGCTTCGTCGTAAACGATGCCGATGCCTCCACCGAAATCGAAAAACTCAATGTCGTAGCAGGCCTTCAGTTCGGTCACGAGCGAGGCGAGTTTGGAAGCCGCTTCGGCAAAGGGTCCGGACTCGAGAATCTGCGAACCAATATGAGTCTGAACTCCTCGAATTTTGAGATGAGGTAGTGCGGCCGCCACCTTGTAAACCTCTAGGGCTCGGTCGATCCCAATCCCAAATTTGTTTTTACTTTTTCCAGTCGAGATAAATTTGTGCGTTTTTGCATCCACATCGGGATTCACTCGAATGGCCACGGGCGCCTTGAGCCCGAGTTCGCCGGCGACGTCATTGATGCGTTCGAGTTCGCCTTCGCTTTCGACATTAAATGAATAAACCCCCTCGCGGAGGGCATAGGCGATTTCCTCACGAGTCTTCCCTACCCCAGCGAAGGTGCAGCGGTCCGCGCGACCGCCCGCCTTCAAGACGCGAAACAACTCGCCACCCGAAACGATATCAAAGCCGGATCCGATTTTTGCGAGCAGGTTGAGTACGGCAATGTTCGAGTTGGCCTTCACCGCGTAGCAAACCAAATGGTCTAGGGGAGCCAAGGCTTGGTCGAGCCGGCGGTAGTTCTCCCTTATTGTTCCTGCAGAATAAACATACGCGGGTGTTCCAAACTCATCGGCGATCTTGTTCAGCTCAACCCCCTCGCAACGCAAGGAGCCATCAACATAGGAAAAGAAATGCACTGCGAGAAAATGGGTTTCTTTTCGCCTCATGTCAACTTACAGAAAGATTCCAGCCACTCCATTTTCTCTTATTCTTTCCGCTGGCGAGACCTTATGCCGTGACGTTTTTTCAAACTGGTCAACTCGGGCAAGGATCGCTAGGGTCTTTTCCATGGCTAGAAATGTATTGGGAGGCGAATTGGAGCCCTGCTGTTATTCACCGCTGACGGGATTTTTTCGGGATGGGTTTTGTCATACCGGACACGGTGACGTTGGAATTCATACCGTGTGTGCGATCATGACGGCGGACTTTCTCGAGTTCTCCCTGTTGCGAGGGAACGACCTCATCACACCGCGTCCGGAATATCAATTTCCCGGACTCAAACCGGGCGACCGTTGGTGCATTTGTGCCAGTCGCTGGAAGGAAGCTTGCGACGCTGGCGTGGCTCCGCAGGTCGAGCTCAAATCCACGCATGCCTCGACTCTAGAATTTGCCACAATCGAAGAATTGAAGGCCTCCATTGAGGAGTGATCACCGATAGGAGCGGGCTGCGGTCCGAGCGTTATTACGATCGACCACATTGAGGTTTTCTCCCCGCCTCTGGAGAACAAATGTGTTATTGTCTCCGTAGCGAGTCCAAGGCCCTTCAGGCACATCTCTGGCATCCACGAATTTCCAATCGCAAACATCCTTCCCTCCTATGCCAAGATAGTCCCGAATAGCGGGCGAAACATCCAGCCCGGCTCCTTGGTTTAGATTCGACTTAGGCCTCTCTTTTCCAAACACATAATTAAAATGATCCGTCCGAAAGGGACCACAATCCTCCCATTGAGCGTAAGCGACACGTCGCCCGTGCTGAACCGCCACCCAACGCCCTTTGCAAACGGATTTTCCCGCTTTTTCGAAGGCATCACGATACCATGGGATGCCTTTTGACTCTGGCTTGGTCCGACCTAGAGTTACGTCATTGTAAGGAAGAGCAATGTAAAAAGGATTTTGTCGTGGAGTGAATTTCTTGGTTATCCATCCATTGCGAGCCTTTGGATCAGGATCATCGTAGCCCCCGAAGTTTCTATGCCACTGTGAATCCCAAGAACTTTTGTTATTCGGAACGGGGTTGTTGCGTGTGGGACGTTCCCCAACCCAGAAGACTGTGGTGACGATATCACGCTTCCACTGGTAGCGACTGGAAACGGGGGCACTCGTACTGGAAACAACCGGCGGCTCGACCTTCAAAATGGCTTTTTCTCGAAGCGAGAGAGCCATTTTTTCAAAATCCGAAGAAGCAGCAGCGAAGGCGGTCGCCTGCACAAATGCAAAAACGGCTAGAATGAGGAGGATTCTTAATGAGGCCATTACTTGGAAACAACAATATGACCCACCGATTGGAAGCCTGCAAATGAAAAGTCCCTCCGCACCCAAGTTTTGGGATGCTGGATTTTTCTGTTTTAGAATGTGCGTGCCATGCCCGATGGTGTTGATTTTAATCCCTCCCCTCATGTCTCGCATTTTACCATGGCTTTTATCGGTGTTGAGCGGCGTGCTGCTCGGTTTGTGCTTTCCGCCTTGGGGCTGGGGGGATCTTTGCTGGGTCGCTCTTGTGCCGATGATTTGGGCGATTTGGTTTTCAGCCCCCTCTGAGCGCAGTGACTGGCGACGCGTCGCTGGGTTGGGCTACGTGTGCGGTCTGGTGTTTTTTGCGATTTCCTCCTCTTGGCTCACCACGCTCACTTGGCCGGGAACGTTGCTACTGGTGCTCTACTTTGCCATTTATATCGCAGTATGGGTCGTGATCGTTGGCACGTTAAAACCTCCGGCGGGGGGGGAAGATGCTTGGCTTCGCTCCCTTCACAATCTGCGGGTCTGCATCTTGGGAGCGGCGGCATGGGTCGCAATGGAATGGCTTCGCGGGATCATCTTCCCCGCTTTCGGTTGGAACGGACTCGGCATAGCTCAACACAAAAATATCCCGCTCATTCAGATTGCTGACATCACCGGCGTCGGCGGAATTTCCTTTTTGGTGGCGATGACGAATCTCATGCTCGCTGCCACGATCAAACGCTTGGCGATGGAGATCGGTCGCGGCGCGCGCCGCCCGCACTACGATTTTGCGATCACGCTCGCCCTCGTCGCCCTCGCTTGGATCTACGGCCTGCGTACGATCATTCAGCCCGCTCCAGAGAGCACGGAAATGAGTTTTGCCGCGATACAGGCGAATATCTCCCAAGAGAACAGGAATAATCCTGCACTCGAATTCGATGTGCTGGAAATTTACAAAAACCAAACCCTCTCCGCGATCGCCATGCAGCCCGATCTCATACTCTGGCCCGAATCCTCGACGCCGAATCCCCTTCTCGGTCACCAGATGACATGGGATATGGTTCGCGGTCTCGCCCAACAGCACAAAGGCGACCTCCTTCTCGGTACCGTGCATTGGGGCGAGAACGGGGACTTTAACTCCATTGCCCTCCTCACGGATCAAGGAAAAGAAGCCCAACTCTATCACAAAATCCACCTTGTTCCGTTCGGTGAATACGTCCCCCTTCGCGAAGAATTCCCTCTCATCTCCAAAATCGTGGGCGACCTAGTACCATCGGATTTTGATCCCGGCACCGAATACAAAATCCTCAATATGCAAGCCAAGCCAGTGAAACTCGGGCCGCTCGTTTGCTTTGAAGACACCCTAGGCGATCTCGCTCGGCACTTCGCTCTCATGGGCGCACAGATCTTTGTGGTGGTGACCAATGACGGATGGTTCCTCAAAAGCGCCGGATCCTCCCAACACTTGCAAAATGCCGTTTTCCGATGTGCCGAGACGAAGATTCCCATGCTGCGCGCTGCAAATACCGGCGTCACCTGCGCCATCGACCGCCATGGATTCGTTCGCGAGACCCTTCGCGATGACGATGGAAGCACATTCATGCAGGGTGTTCTTTTCGGCAAAATCCCCGTTCCCACCCATCCGCAACCCACTTTCTATGCGCGATACGGGGAGGTTTTTTCCATCCTTTGCGTCTCCCTATCAATTATTTGGACTACATTCACCTTCATTATCCGCTTTAAATCCAAAAAATCCGCTTGTTCGAATCCATCGGAAAGGGAACCCTTCGACCCATGAAAATCCTCGTTAACGTCATGCCAAAACCATCTGTCCTCGATCCGCAAGGGGCCGCTGCTGCCGAAGCCCTCAAGCATCTGGGCCTCGCAGGAGTAGGCCGCGTGCGCATCGGCAAGGTCGTAGAAATCGAACTTCCCGACAACACCGAGGAATCGGAAATCCACCGCGCCGCCCGCGAGCTCCTTTCCAACCCCGTCATCGAGGACTACTCGATTACCAAATAATGAAATTCGCCGTCATCCGCTTCCCTGGCTCGAACTGCGACCAGGACTGCGTTCTCGCACTCAACGCCCTCCCCGGCGCCACCGCCGACTTTGTCTGGCACAAGGATACTTCGCTTTCTGGATTCGACACCGTCGTCATTCCAGGAGGCTTTTCTTATGGTGACTACCTCCGCTGCGGAGCCATCGCCAGCTTCTCACCGATCATGCAAGCAGTAAAAAGCTTCGCCGCATCCGGCGGCACCGTCATCGGCATCTGCAATGGTTTCCAGATCCTCTGTGAGAGCGGACTCCTCCCCGGCGCGCTCGTTCGCAACAAAGGCCTCCACTTCGTCTG
>CAMDOJ010000130.1 GCA_945903555.1 Chthoniobacter flavus | reverse complement strand
CAGTTCATCTGGCCGTTCAAGGCTCCGTATTTGCTCATCGACCTCTCACCCGACTACCAACGCACCATCGTTGGCCACCCCTCGCGGGATCTCATTTGGATCATGAGCCGCTCACCAGAAATGACAGAGAAGGACTATGCTGCCGCACTCGAGGTTGCCAAACAGCAAGGCTACGACACCTCGCGCATCACACGGGTTCCGCAAAAGCCCCAAAACTAGGCACGCGGATCAGCGCCACTCGTGTTTCGGATACTGACGCGCGAGTTGCTGCTTGAGTCCAGGATACGTCTCCGTCCAAAAAGACTTGAGACTCCGTGTGACCTGAACCGGTCGCTGACTCGGGGCCAAGATGTGAATTGTAACAGCATGGCGGCCAAGGGCCAATTTGACATCGTCCGTCACTCCATAAAGGTCCTGAATGCGGGCGGAGAGAAAGGGATCGGCTGTCTCGGAGTAAGTGATCTTCGCTCGACGGCCAGCGGGCAACTCCAAACGTTCCGGAGCCTGCTTATCGACGAACTGTTGCTGCGTGTGAGTGAGAAGCGACCTTGCATGATGAAGCACAGGAGCATCCTTGATGTCCCGGTAACAAACGGCCTCGTCGCAAACAAGGAGGAGGATGTGCTGCCTCTCATCCTGACCCATCGCCGGAATCCCCTGCTCTGGACAAAGACGTGCGAGAAAATTGACTCGATGGATCCATTGTTCGACAGCATCGTCCCAACCATTGAGCCGCAACGCGCCAGCCATGACCTGCTCCGCAAGGCAAAGTGAAGCTGCGGGGCCGGGTTCCGCATCGCGATCCCGATTTTCCAACACCAAATCTCGGAACATTTTGGCGCGCCGAACAACGACGCGGTTCTGCGTTTTGTCAAAATAAGACTCGGCTGTCTCGTGAAAGTCGGCTGGGAAAAGCTCACGCAACCAAGCTTCCTCGATTTGAGTCGCAAGACTTAGGAGAATTTTAGCGTCCCCATCCCTCCCTTCGATTTCAGCAATTTCCGAAGCCACGATCAATGTGCCTCCCGTGGCTACGCTCGCACGGGCGAGGAGTCCACGCCGTCCGTGAACGACATCACAAACCAGCGTGGCCGAACTCCGGCGACAGGCGACCTGATCCGCGAATCCAGCAAGGATGCATCGCGCGATGGCCTCGTCGGAAGCCGGCGCATCCTCGAGCAAAAGCGCTTCGGCATGCGCAATATCGAGGAATTGCTCAAAAAGTCGGCCAACCTGACGTGCGGAATCCGAGTGAATTCCAAGCGAACGGCAATCCGCCATCCGAAAACCACGAGTGCGAGCCCACTCGAAAACCCGCATCAGGACTTGAAAATCGGATGTCCCCTCGCCAAAGACGTCTCCCCGTTCGTCCTCGATTTTTTTGTCCACCCGCAGAAGCATGGATCGACTCTGGGTGATCGCCGAAATGAGCGCCGCCGCACGTACACACCCTAGCTCATCCGCCGCAATAAACATTCGGGCATAGCGGGGATGCACCGGAAAATTCAGCATACGGCGACCGACAGCTGTTATGGATCCATCCGTTCCATCAAAGGCCCCTAGGTCGCGCAGGAGAGTCTCGGCACGCTGGAGAGCTTGGGCCTCAGGTCGCTCGATCCATCGAAATTTCTCGATATCACTCACCCCGGCCGCCTTGAGGGTGAGAAGCGTCTCCGCAAGATCAAGGCGACGGACCTCCGACACCTCGCGAAGCGGACGGCGCAAGTGATCTCGCTCCGTCCAAAGTCTCAGACACCGCCCCGGAGCAGTGCGCCCAGCTCGACCTGCACGCTGAGCTGCCGAGGAGTCACTGATTTTTTCGATGAGGAGTGTGTTAATACCGCGGTTCGAATCGTATCTGGCCATGCGGGCCAGCCCGGAATCCACAACGAGCGTGATACCGTCAATCGTGAGCGATGTTTCGGCCACATTTGTCGAAACGATGATCTTTTTCCCACGGGAACGATTCACGGCCTTGTCCTGTTCCGCTGCTGTCAATTCCCCGTGCAGAGGAAATATTTCACATCGACTTCCAAGTCGCCCCTGCAACTCGCGAATGGTCCGCTGAATCTCATACGATCCAGGCATGAAAACCAAAACATCGCCCTCCGTTTTATCGATGTGCGCCGCGACGGCATCCGAAGCAAGTTCCCACACAGGATCATCCTTGGGTTCATGATCGAGATGCTCAATCTCCACAGGAAAGACCCGTCCCTCGGAGCGAAGACTCGTGGCGGGCTTGAGATACTCCTCCAGTTCCGCCCCATCGAGGGTCGCTGACATCACCACGATATTGAGATCAGGACGACAGGATTCCTGCAAATCAAGCGCTCGTGCGAGGGTGATGTCACCATGAAGATGACGTTCGTGAAACTCGTCGAAGACAAGAGTGGAAACACCAGCCAATGTCGGATCGGTTAGCATTTGACGAAGTAAAATTCCTTCCGTGACAAATAGAATGCGCGTGTCGCGGCAGGAGACATTGTCCAAGCGAATACGGTATCCGACTTCCCCTCCGAGACGCACTCCGCGTTCCTCCGCAACCCGCGCGGCCAGCATTCGTGCCGCCAACCGGCGGGGTTGCAGGATGATGCACTGCCCGCTCCCTAGCACACCTCCATCAAGCAGGATTTGCGGAACTTGGGTGGATTTCCCCGAACCTGTCGGAGCCTGAAGAATCAGTCGATTTCCGAGCGTGAGCGTCTCGATGATCTCCTCATCCAAATCATAAATGGGCAAAGCTTGGGACATGATCAGAATGAAATGGAATTTCAGATCACTGCACTGCCGCTGATTTAAAGAGATCGAGAGTGATATCGCGGACCACCGAGTGATCGACGATAGGCGAAGGATAGCCGAGCGCGAGGCGCATGCCGGGCGCGGGCGGATCCATCAGTTTCGCCACATCCACGTTCAGCAACTCAGGGACCCAGGTTTTGATGTAGGTTCCATCAGGATCAAATCGCTTGGTTTGGCTCCAAGGGTTTTGAATGCGAAAGTATGGGGCTGCATCTGCCCCGGTGCCGGCACTCCACTGCCAACCCCCGTTATTGCTCGCGATCTCGCCGTCCGCCAAAGTTTGCATGAACCACATTTCCCCCATCCGCCAGTCCAGATGCAGATCTTTTGTGAGGAACATAGCGGCGATCATGCGTGTGCGATTGTGCATGAATCCGGTTTCTCGGAGTTCCCGCATGGCGGCGTCCACAATGGGAAACCCCGTCTCTCCGTCGCACCAACGTTGAAAGTTCGCCGTCTTTCCAGGCCAAACCATGCCTCGATATTTCACATTAAATTCCTCCTCCAGCACGGCGGGAAAATTCCAGAGAACCTGCATATAGAACTCTCGCCAGACCAACTCGGAAACATACGTTGCCGCACTATCACGACCAGCCGCGTCGAGGGTTTCCATTTTATCCAAAGTGGCACGATGAAGCTCCCGAATCGAAATCAGCCCGAAACGAAGATCCTGCGAAAGTCGCGATGTTGTTCGCCCTGACGGAAGATTCCTCATTGCCCCATAACGCGCCAAACCAGAATCGAGAAAGGCCTGCATTCGCAGGCGGGCCGCCTTTTCACCGGCTTCAAGAACTCCCTTCGCAGCGGACGCCAAATCCCATGTGGAGTTGTCTGGATGCGGAAGGGAGAAAATCCCGGATGGCGACTGGATGCGCGAAATCCGCTTTGCGATCGGCGGCTTGGGCAACTTCGCCCAAGCCTTGGAATAGGGCGTGAAAACGCGAAAGGGATCCCCTCCCCCCGTTAAAACCTCGTTCCGCTCATGGATCGCGACATCCTTGAACGGCCGAATAGCTATACCGATACGAGCACCCATTTTTTCAAGCCTCTCCTCTACGCCACGCCCGAAAGGATCGGGATCCCGATTGAAAAAAATCGCCTCGGCACGGGTCTCAAGGGCCAGCTTTTCGAGTTCAGCGACGGCATCCCCCTGCCGAATGACTAGTCGCCCTCCGATCTCGGCCATGTCCCCCGCCAACGATGACAAGCAACCGCAAAGAAAGTGCTGACGGTTCGGTCCCGTCCATCGGTGATTTTTTTTCCAATCACTGAGAATGTAAACGGTCGTTACGTTTTCAGATGATCGCACCGCTGCATCAAGTGCCGTATTATCTGTGACTCGGAGATCCCTTCGGAACCAATGGATGACGTTTTTCAAAGTGCCTCATTCTATCACCAGTGACGTATCCTTGGCAAAAACAAGAAGCAGCTCGTATTGAAAGCGCCTGCCCATGTGATTGACAAGGCGGAGCATCGAATGAAAGGCTTGTTGCATGTCGCTCCGAAACTCACGTCCCGTCCTTTCAACCATTGCTGCACTCATGGCTGTTTTGACTCTCGTTGGCGCTCAAGAATCTCACCAAGGCGATGCGGAAGCTTTTCCGACCATACAAAGAAACACCGTCACTGGCGAGTGGGCAGGAGCGAGGCCAAAGTGCTGCGATCGCGGCGTTGAACTCTTTTCCGGATACACTGCCGAGGTCTGGGGTAATACGGCCGGTGGAATCAAAAAAGGAACCGTCTATACGGGGTTACTAGACTTTGGGATGAATCTCGATTTTGAAAAACTGAGCCATTGGCAGGGCGCGACAATGAGCACGACATGGGCATGGCTGAGCGGACGCGATGCCAGCGAAGATCTTGCGGGCAATTTCCTCACCATATCGAATATTGCGGGCTTCAATACGCTACGCATGCTGGATCTTTGGGCTCAGCAGGAACTGATGGATGGACAACTTTCTATTCGGGCAGGGCAAATCACAGCTGATTCGGAATTTCTCATTTCCGATTACGGCAGTCTTTTTATCAATGCCGCATTCGGGTGGCCACCTTTTGCTTACATGAACATTCCCAATGGCGGAGCGGGCTTCCCTATGGGCGCACCAGGAACCAGACTCGCATGGAACCCTGTTGATTGGTTCACCTTTCTGAGTGCGGGATTTCAAGGCGATGTCTTTGCGCAAAATATCAACAGGCACGGATTCCGTTGGCGCTTGGATGCAGAAACGGGATTCACTTTTATGAATGAAGCTCAGTTCCGTTGGGGGCAGGCCAAGGA
>CAMDOJ010000129.1 GCA_945903555.1 Chthoniobacter flavus | reverse complement strand
CTACCTACGAAGAAATTGTTCATCTCCTCTGGCATGGAGAATTACCCAACCGCGCGCAACTCGACGAGCTCTCTCTCAAGCTCCGCTCCGCCCGCGAGCTTCCTTCTCAGGTTGTGGATTTCCTCCGCTCCGTGCCGAAAGAATCTGGTCCGATGGACGTGATTCGCACGGCCGTTTCGATGCTCGGTCTCTACGATAAAAACTCGAAGGACGAAAGCGCCGCCGCCAACTACGACCGCGCAGTCAGCATTACGGCGAAGATTGGCGTGATCGCCGCTTATTTTCACCGCGCTCGCAATGGGCTCGATCTCCCCGCCGTTCGCGCCGATCTCGGTGAGGCCGCTCATTTTCTCTACCTCCTCAATGGCGTTGAACCGACAGCCGAGGCCACGCGCACACTTGATGTTGCTTACGTTCTCCATGCCGACCACGGCATGAATGCTTCGACCTTCTCGGCCCGCGTCACCATCGCCACCCTCTCGGATATGTATTCCGCCATCACCTCGGCGATCGGAACCCTCAAGGGCCCCCTCCACGGCGGCGCGAATGAAGGCGTGATCCACATGCTTCAGGAAATCGGCAGTGAGGAAAATGTCGACGCCTGGGTTGAAAATGCTCTCGAGCAGAAGAAAAAAATCATGGGCATCGGACATCGCGTTTACAAGGTCCTCGATCCTCGCGCTCCGCACCTCCGCGAAATGGCGATCGTCCTCAGCGATCAACTCGGCGAACCGAAGTGGATCCGCATGAGCGAACGCATCGCGACCATCATGCGCGAGCGCAAGGGCCTCAATGCCAATGTCGATTTCTACTCCGCGACCGTCTACTACTCGATGGGCATCCCGACCGATATGTTCACTCCCGTCTTCGCCATCGCCCGTGCATCGGGATGGACTGGTCACGTGATGGAACAACTCGCCGATAACCGTCTCTATAGGCCGCTCAGCGAATACACCGGTCCAGCCGTCGGCAAGGTTTACACGCCCGTCGATCAGCGCCCATGACTCCACGCCTAAGGGCACGCAGCCTCGAGCGCTCCTTTCGCATCGGAGGCTCTCAGATTCCCGTGTTGCGAGGCATCGACCTCGACATCGTTGCTGGAGAGTCTGTCTTTCTTTGCGGAGCCAGTGGCGCCGGTAAGACAACCCTACTGTATACCCTAGCCGGGCTGGAAACTCCGGAATCCGGAACAGTCGAGTTTGAGGGCCAGTCGCTTTACAGCCTTTCTGGAAATGCCCTAGCCCGCCTTCGCAACCAGCACATGGGATTTGTTTTTCAATCCTACTTCCTGCTTCCCGAGCTCACGGCTCTCGAGAACGCACTCATTCCGGCGATGATTCGCGGCACCTCGGCTCAGGTTCGCGCGACCGAGCTCCTCGAACGCGTTGGTCTTCGCGACCGCATGCACCATCTTCCTGCGGAGCTCAGCGGCGGCGAGCAACAGCGCGTCGCCATCGCCCGCTCGCTGATCAACGATCCCGCCATCCTCTTTGCCGATGAGCCGACCGGCAATCTGGACTCGAAAAATGGAGAGGTCATCATGGCTCTGCTCCTCGATCTCGCTCGCGATGGGGGACGTACTCTTGTTGTGGTGACTCACGATGAACAACTCGCCCGCCGCGGCGACCGCACCGTGCGCATCGTGGATGGTCGCCTCGACAGCCACTGACATGCCGCTCGACTACCCGGCTCCATTTAACAACCTCACCCGCGAACTCCGTCGCCTTCCCGGCATCGGCCCCCGAAGTGCCGAGCGGATCGCTCTCTGGCTACTCAGCCATAAAGACGCTCGGCCTAGCGAACTCGCCCGAGTAACCACGCTCGCCTCCACCAGTCTGCATGCGTGTTCCAAGTGTGGATTTTTTGCCATCGAGGAACTCTGCGAGATTTGCCAGCAACCCTCTCGTCAAGGACGCGAAATCTGCGTCATCGAGCAATCCACCGACATCCTTCCCCTCGAGCGAAGTGGCGTTTTCGCTGGCCTCTATCACTCCTTGGGGGGCCGACTCGCTCCCCTCGACCACGTGGGTCCCGATGAGCTTCGTATCGGCAGCCTCATCGAGCGCATCCGCTTGGAATCCCCCACCGAGATCATACTCGCCCTCAGCGCCGACGTCGAAGGTGAGGCCACCACAAACTACCTTATCGAAATCCTCGCCCCGCTCGGCGTTCGAACCACCCGCATCGCTCACGGCCTCCCTGCTGGCGGAGGGCTTGAGCACGCCGACCAACTCACTCTCCAGCGAGCCCTCACCGGCCGACGTCCCGCCTAAAAAGAAATCGCATTTTTTTCAAACAGGCCCTTGCGTTTTGAAAATAGGGGGTTACCTTATTATTTCCAAAGGGGGCGTAAAGGTTTCGACTTGAAGTGAGAAGCCCGGCTCGCATGTCGAGGATGATTCGTTGGCCTCGTAAAAAATCGGATCAAACAAAACTAAATGCAGATTACGAAAATCTCGCTCTCGCGGCTTAATTAGCCACGACGCATTCCAGCCAACGCCTGCTAGGCCGGAGTGTGACGACAGCAGGCTGGCCCGAGCGGGTGCAACCGCCGCCACGGGTGAATCGATTACGTGGATGCTTTGGAGAGGGATGCGTGACGGTTCGCCCGCCCACTCCGAGATTAAAGATCGTCTAAACATGTAGAAGGTTGTGTGGATTGCCTTAAGGACACGGGTTCGACTCCCGTCGCCTCCAGCCTTCGCTCGCAGCGCAGCAAGAGCGAAGGCTGTCACGCCGGAGACGCCGCAGGTGCGTAGGCGGACCAATCGCCGCTGCGAGACTACGGCTTGGCAAGCCAGCCGATATAGCGAACCCCACTTATGTTTCACTACGTCTGCCCACTTATACCATTGTCCCTTTGAAATTGGACTTTGCAGCGAAAAAGAAGGGGGCATGGCCGTCTCGGCCGTGTGGAGACTGGTCTACTTTCTCGCACCCTGACCATCGTAATCGCACCCTGGCCGGCAGAACCAATGAGAACGCCAACGCACACAAGCAACTACCTTCGGCTCGTAGAGCCTACGGATCAGAGAGATGCACTGTGCCCCTCTCCTAAAATCCAAAAGCAAGCGGCTTTTGGTATTAACAGCGAGGAAACACCCTCAGCCACCCAAGCGATTATTAACTCGTCAACCTCCCGCACTACCTCGCGAACGCCGAGGTCCTCCTATTATGGCGCGGCAGCGACATCACCTTCGGTCCCCGACGGCGCGGTGCCCCTACCCATTGTCACGATGTAGTTCCGCTTCGGAACAGAAGGTTCGTCAAATAATACAGCGAATCTTCTGTCGAATCTTCTTGCAACCCGCTCGGGGACTTGTTTTCTCAAGGGCTTCACTTTTCCAAAAAACTAAATCCACCACTTTATGACTGATACGACCATACTTTCTATTCGCGCCCGCCAGATCCTCGATTCCCGTGGCAATCCTACCATCGAGGCGGACGTCGAACTCGCAGGCGGCGCCATCGGTCGCGCGGCCGTACCAAGCGGAGCGAGCACTGGTGAGCATGAAGCCGTCGAGCTTCGCGATGGCGACAAGACCAACTATCTCGGCAAGGGTGTGAACAAAGCCGTTCTTAACGTCTCCAAATTCCTCGCCCCCGCCCTCATCGGCATCGATGCCGCTGACCAAGTCTCGGTGGACAAAACCATGATCGCCGTGGATGGCACCCCGACGAAGAAAAAGATCGGCGCCAATGCGATCTTGGCCGTTTCCCTCGCCAGCGCCAAAGCCGCTGCAGCGCAAATCGGCCAGCCTCTTTATAAATACCTCGGTGGACCAAACGCCAAGGTTCTCCCAGTGCCGATGATGAATATCCTCAACGGTGGCGCGCATAGCGACGCCCCGATCGACTTCCAGGAATTCATGATCGTTCCTAAAGAATTCTCGAGCTTCTCTGAAGCCCTTCGTGCGGGAACCGAGATTTTTCACGCCCTCAAGGCGGAACTCAAAAAACGCGGGCTTTCCACCGCCATCGGTGACGAAGGTGGATTCGCTCCTGCGCTTTCCTCCGCCGAGGACGCCTTGGAATCTATTGCCAAAGCCGTCAAAGCCGCTGGATACAAGTTCGGCAAAGACATCTTCGTCGCTCTCGATTGCGCCTCCAGTGAGTTCTATGACGCCGCAAAAAAATCCTACATCTTCAAAAAGTCCGACGGATCGAAGCGCAACGCCGATGAGCTCGTCGCCTATTATCAAGGCCTTTGTGCGAAATACCCGATCATTTCCATCGAAGACGGCTGCGCTGAGAATGACTGGGTCGGCTGGAAAAAACTCACTGACGCCTTGGGTTCAACAACGCAACTCGTCGGTGACGATCTTTTTGTCACCAACGTGGACTTCCTCCAAAAGGGAATCAACCAAGGTGTTGCCAACTCGATCTTGGTGAAGGTGAACCAAATCGGCACGCTCACGGAAACCCTCGACGCCATCGAACTCGCCAAGGAAAACCGCTACACCGTGGTCATCAGCCACCGCTCGGGAGAGACGGAAGACGTCACCATCGCTGACATCGCCGTTGCTACGAACGCTGGCCAGATCAAGACGGGTTCGCTCTGCCGCACCGATCGCGTGGCGAAATACAATCAGCTCCTCCGTATCGAAGAAGAACTCGGCGACAACGCCATTTTCGGGGGTAAGATGCGCTAGCATCTCTTACCGGCAGCGATGGCCCTTCCTTCCTTTTTTGGGTGAGAAGGGTCTGCCGCCGGGCCAATTTGAAAACTCTCATTTTCCATTCCCCCCCAATCGCTCGTCGAGGGTCTTCCCTCGTCGTCTCAAAAGGCTTTTCTCAAAGCCCCTTTTTTCTGTGTATCACTCGTTCCTTTTGCTCACGGGATATTCGTATCCTAGTTTAGTCCTTTATTTATGTCCGGTCTCACTCTCGAAATCTTTTTTATCTGCGTTTTGCTCTTTGCGAATGGTATGTTCGCCATGGCGGAGATCGCCGTAGTTGCATCACGAAAAGCCAGGCTCAAAACCCTCATCGACGAAGGCAACGCCGGGGCAAAGTTGGCCCTCGCCCTCTCGAATGCACCTGGCAAGTTCCTCTCCACCGTGCAGGTGGGCATCACGCTCGTGGGGGTTCT
>CAMDOJ010000128.1 GCA_945903555.1 Chthoniobacter flavus | reverse complement strand
CAGTTATCGGCATCACAGGCGGTATTGCTTCAGGGAAATCCACATTCTGTCGAATGCTGGCGAGTCGAATTGATGCCGAGGTTTTTGATGCAGATGCGGAGGCGAGGACACTTCTTGAACGGGATTCCGATGTGCGGGAGGAGGTGATTCGGGAAATATCTCCAGCTGCTTTTGACAAAAATGGCGAACCTGACCGGACGGAGATTCGACGAGTGATTTTTACGGATCCAACAGCCAAGGCGCGGTTAGAGCATATTCTTCATCCGAGGGTGCGCGCGCGATGGATGACTCTCGCCGCCAAGAGGGATGGTGCCGCCAGTCCGCTCCTGGTGGATATCCCCTTGTTGTTCGAAAACCATTTAGAAGCGCATTTTTCTTGGGTTATTTCGGTGGCGTGCTCGCGATCGACGCAAATCCAGAGAGTTGTTGCTCGGGGAGTTGATGAGCGAGTTGCCGAGTTGATCCTAGCAGCTCAGACTTCGACTTTAGAAAAAATCTCCCGTGCTCACTTTGTGGTTTGGAATGACGGGAGCTTGGATGTTTTGGAATCCCAAGTGGACGAGATGGTCAATCGTGGTCAGCTTGAGTTTCGTCGAGTCGCACCGCCTCCGCTATAGCAGTGGCCGTTCCGGGGAGTCGGGCCTCGATTTCACTCCATCCGGGCGCGCCCGCTGGTTGGGCAGAGGCACTCGAAAAAATAGAAATGGCACGAGCAATGGCGCTGGCAAACATGGTTGCCGTTTGATCTTCAAGTGCGGAATCGTATTGCAGGAGATTGATTCGGGCGTCCGCCGAATAAAATCTCATCATTTCGCGTGCCACTCGAAGGTAGTTGGTGACGAGCTTTTGGGGATCAATCGAAATGGGGCTCGCAGTTCCTGCAGAAATCGTTCGCAGAAGGCAAAGTGTCACATCGCAGGCCATTTTGTTGAGTCCACCAAGTGGGTCTTTTTCGGAGAGGTCTTGGTGTTTGTGATCGTAGGTCTCGGCAATATCGACCTGACAAACGCGATGTGGTTCGCAGAGGCGAAAAACATCTGCCATCATTCCGGTTTCGACGCCCCAATCGGAAGGAAAGCGAATTTCCTTCACAACGCGGCGGTGGAGGCAAACCTCGCCACTGATTGGGTAACGGAAGTTTTGGAGGGAACCGAGAGTCGACTGAAATCCATCCAGATCCTCCATGGCGCGCAGGAGCGGGCTGATCAAGAGTCGCATCACTCGACCATTTAGTCGATCGGAGAAGCGCGCACTGAAACCCTTGCTGACTTCAAATGCCATTTCTGGATGGGCAACGGGAAAGCAAAGTCGGGCTAGCATTTCGCGGCGGTAATTCACGATGTCGCAGTCGTGGACAGCGACAAAGGAAGCCTCCGTCGCGGATAGCGCATACCCGAAGCAAAGCCGCATATTCCGGCCCTTTCCCCTCGCGCCGGGATCCATGCCGGCGTCTTCGAGTTGAGATATGATGGTGCTCATTCGAGGGCCGTCATTCCAAAGGATCGCGGTTTCCTGTGGGAGTTTCTGAAAAAGCGAACGGGCGAAATCGCATTGCGACTCATCAGCTCCATCGAGGCCGACAATGACATGGCGAATGAATCGGGTCTGAGTGAGTTCCTCCAAGATGGCGGCAAGGACAGGGGAATCCAGATCTCGGGCATGGCAAGGCAACACGAGAGCAATCGCCGGGGAGAGATCGTTGAGTTCCTTCTCGAGCTTGGTGTAATCTGGGTTGCCGAGGTGGTGGAGCGTGGCAATGCCGCCGTGCTGGTAGAAATCCGACATGTTCGCTACCAATCTTCCGAGTTGCTTCGCATTGAGCAAGTCCGTGAAATTGGTATTTTCAATCCGTGCGCAAAACCGATTTTCCATTTTCACACCTTGTGGTGATTCACTATCACTGGCGACCAGGCGGTGTGTGTAAGGTCATCGAGTTGACATTGCCTTCCATTCTGCGATCCGCCCCTGAGAATTTTAAAAAAATGACACTCTTGAGCGGCAGTCCAGAGTCGGAACACCCGCTTATCGACGGTCTTGGCGGGGAAGTAGCGATTCTCTCAGTGCCCGCCTTCGATTATTTCTCGGAGCAGTCGCAGGATCCAGATTCGCTAGGATTGAGCATTCGTGCCGCTTTGATGGGCGTCATTCCGGAGCAGGAGGCGGACCGCACCTTGATTTGGTTTCATAATCCCGGACTAGCGAGGAATGTGATTTTGAATCAAGAGGTGATGAGATTTTGTGAAAAATCGGGTAGCTCACTCATCCTTCATCATCATGATTTCTGGTGTTCTGGTCGCTGGGCGCGTTGGCAGGAAATGGAGCGATGCGGGCGGAACACACTCGAAAAAGCGGCAGCGATCACGCTCGGGTCTACCGATCGCTCGGTCCAAGTCTCCATCAATCTCTCGGATTGGAAATCGTTGGCTGGCGCGATAGGTGATCACGTTTTTCATCTGCCCAATCCCGTGGTTCGACCGCAAAGGGTTTCGTCAATCCGAATAAGAAATCTACAAAAATGGGTCGATCAAGAGTTGCAAACTTCTGGTCCGATATGGGTCTGTCCAACCCGTTTTTTACGACGCAAGAACTTGCTTGAGGCGATTCTACTAACTCGTTGGTTACGGCCAGATGCGATTTTTGTGACAACATCAGGAAACGCATCGGTTGACGAGTTGCCCTATGCGAGGATGATAAAGAACGCCGCCGAAAAGGGGGGATGGAATGTGCGATTCGGAATTCTGGATAAGCCGGGTGCACCTCGAGTTGATGAGCTTTTGCGTGTGGCTGAAGTGGCGCTTTTGACATCGGTGCAAGAGGGGTTTGGTATGGGATTTGTGGAAGCCTCTGCGTCGGGAACTCCACTCATTGCACGAGCTATGCCGGACGTGATGCCTGATCTCCAGGCACTGGGGTTTCAGTTTCCTCACCTTTATCCAGAGGTCTATATTGCCCCCTCGTTGATCGATGTCTCGGCTGAGGCTGATCGACAAACCCAAGTCGGCCTGAAGGTCATGGGGGATTTGCCATCGGTGCTGAAATCACGATTTCAACCTACGTTGATAGATTTTGACCAACCGATCGCATTCAGTCGTCTGACTTGGCAGGGGCAACTGGAGGTTCTGAATCGTTTGCCCAAGTTGGCTTGGGAAGCCTGTCGTCCCCTAAATCCTGTTTTAGAAAAAATCCACTTCTCGCTGAATAAACTCGAATCGAGCCCGTGGCCAACCTCCCGAATCCCAAGTGCGTTCCGGTATGCCAAGGCATTTTGGAAAATAGCGAATGCCGCAGCGAATTCCTCGCCGTCGAGCCCGGATTTAGTGTTACTGGCTCAAAGCCGTCTTATTGATCGTGGGCTTTGCCCGCTCGCGTTTTTTCCCATTCAAGCTGAGAAGTCTTATCACGATCAGGTATGAGCTCGGAGAAAAGTTGGCGATGGTTGGCCACAAATTCGTATCCGCATTCGAGAGCGAATTGAACGATCAACGATTTAGAATACCATGAGTGAATCCATTTGGCGGCTGGGTATAGTGGGGTCAGGGCTTCGAGGACTGCTTCTGCAGCCGATGTGTTTGAGCCGTTTGAACGAATGAGTTGAACTGCCTTTTTAAAGGCCTCGAGTGGAATTTCTGGATGTTCCTCGGCGGCATCACTCGATGGTCGGCATTCGATGGAATCTCCGCTCACGCTCTTCAAAAGGGCGACACTTTTAATGCAAAACTGGCATTCGCCATCGTAAATGAGCTGAGGTTTCATTCGGATTTGATTTGTCGTACGGAGCTATAGCGACGCAGAGACCATCTTAAAACTAGGGTGAGGTCAGTCGGCGCTCGAGCAGGAGATCAGGTTCCGCTCCCAAGGTTTTTGCCTTTTCGTAGTTGCTGCGTGCCAGATCTAGAGCGGGAGGTTTCTGGTCCATATACAAAGAGGCCAAAGTGAGGTGGGCCTTGGTGTAGTTGGGATCAAGGGCGATGCTACGGAGAAAGTATTCTTCGGACTCCTTGAGCTTTCCCGTCTTTCCTAGGACGACCCCCATGTCATGGTGTGCAACCGCATTTTGAGGGTCAATTTCAAGAATCAGGTTGAGAGTGGCTATCACTTTGTCGAAGTCCTTCAACCTTGAATAAACAATGGCTAGGTTAGTTAAAACCAAGAGGTCTTTTGGTTTCTTGAGGAGAACTTTTTCAAGACCCACTCGAGCATCGCTTATTTTGCCGACTTGAATTTTTGCGATCGCAACATGGGCGATGACAAAAAGGTTGTCGGGGGCAACTTTAAGCGCGCGGCGGAAAATGATAACAGCATCGAAGAATCGTTTGTCTTTATAGAGTTTGGTGCCCAAATCTGCGATTTCACGGGCTTGGGTCGAAAGGGCATTGAGATCTTCTGTCAACGAGGTTGGCTCGGGCTTGGGGGCTGGAGGCGATGCAGCAAGAGTTGCCGCTTCCTGTGGGGCAGGGGTCTGTTCAGCAACGGATTCGTCAGCGGAATCGGAGGTTGGCTCGGGTTTGAGGGCTGGAGTTGCGGCATCCTTGTCGGCGATTTTATCTTCGTTGCTTGGGGGAGTTGCTGGCGATGAGCTCTCAAGAGTTTGATCGGCTTGTGGTGTACTCAAATCAGCTTTGGCATTTTTGATTTCTGGAGAAGAAGTTTCATTTGACGAGGCCAGCAATGTCTCAGTGGGGGCATGGCCGAGCTTAAAATAAATCTGCTTGGATTCGACTTCGCTCAGCATGGAAACTAATGTCTGAATGCTTTCACGGCTCATTGGCGTTGCTGAAAGAGCGTAGAAAACCACATTGTGCGGAGGGGAAACTCTGGCGCTAAATTGCAAACTATAGTCACTCGCGATCGAGACGGATCCGGTTCCGTTTGGTTTCGTAAAAAAAATCGATCCATTGCTGATTTGGATAACTCCGCGAAACTCGTGGGGCTTTTCTGTTGGGGTTATAGTGGTTCGCCAAGAGGCGCCGCGGTTCTCCGGAGCTCCGCTCGTAGTCACGACCTCCATGATATCCGCCGTTCCAATAGGGGTGATGATCTCCAGTTTCGAACCTGGACGCGGCTTTTTCGAACTTCCGACGATTGTGCCCTCGCTGAGTAGAAGTTGGCATTTGGATATCGCGGGTTCCATGGAAAGTTTGGTCCACCCCTCGGCAGTGGGATTGGAGGGTTGGGTTGCGAGAGTTTTTTTGGGGTCGTCCTCGACTTC
>CAMDOJ010000127.1 GCA_945903555.1 Chthoniobacter flavus | reverse complement strand
GAAGCATCGGAAAAATCCGTCGCATTATTCATTGAGGACGCCGAACCGACGATGATGATCAGGCAGAAAATCGACTTGTAGATCCATGCGACGATCGGCTTTTTACCAAACAAATACTGCCATGATTGGAGCCCATAATAACTCCACGTAATCAGTGTCGAAAAAGCAAAGGCAAATACGCAGAAGAACAAGATATACTTGAAAGAGGAGTGAACAGTCTCAAATGCCGCCGATGTCATCGCAATGCCTTCCGACCACCCCGTGCCTGCGGCCCCCAACACATAGGGGTGCCCGTTGATGGAATAATTGGCCGAATTGCCGTCGAAGTTCATTGTCACACACAAAACGAGAGAGGTCATCGTGCAGATCACGACCGTATCCAGAAACGGTTCCAACAAGGCGACAACCCCCTCCGAAGCCGGACGACGCGTCTTTGCGGCTGCATGAGCGATCGGAGCCGAGCCGATACCCGCCTCGTTCGAGAAGGTAGCCCGACGCATGCCCCAAATGAATGCCGCCACCAACCCGCCGGTGATAGCCGCCCGTGGTTGGAAAGCTTCGCTGAGTATCATCTGGAGTGCAGGCAAAAGATTCGAGGCATTGACCACCAATACAAGAAGCGCGCTGACCACATAGGTGACACACATGAGCGGCACCAGCTTATCCGTCACCTTGGCGATACCTTGGATTCCACCAAGGATCACTAGCGAGGTCATGAATGCCATAATGAGCCCGAAGACCCATTGGTTATTAAAAAAGAAGGAAGCCTCGCCTCCAGTGATGTTGATTAACTGGGTGGTGACCTGGTTAACCTGAAAAATATTGCCACCACCGAAGGAGGCGAAAACGCAGAAGATTGCAAAGAAGAAGGCCAGCACAACGCCCAATGATTTCATGCCCCGATCTTGCAATCCGCGCCGCAAGTAATACATCGGACCACCATGAACCCGCCCTTCGGCATCAAATATGCGGTATTTGACTCCAAGCGTGCACTCCGCGAACTTCGTAGACATTCCCAAAAAACCACTGAGAAAAAGCCAAAACGCGACCCCCGGTCCACCGCTGTGAATACCGATCGCCACACCCGCGATATTACCCAAGCCAACGGTTCCCGAGACAGCTGCCGTCAATGCCTGAAAGTGGGTCAAAGCACCAGGATCACTCTGGTGGCTGTATTTCCCTCGCACCGTGCGCAAAGCCAAAGGAAACGCCGTAATATTGATAAATTTAAATGCGACCGTGAGAATCACCCCAGCCGCAGCCAACCAGAATATGACCAAAAAAGACTTGAGCTTAGCCGGCGTCCATTGACCTGAAAACGGCTTCAGGGCGTCGCTGGGATTTACCGCCATTTGTAACTCCTCGCAAAAAAGACCGTTTTCGTTTTTTTGAATGCTCACCCGCTGCCACGCACTTTTTTCGTCGGCTCGATAATACCACATATCCTCCGACTTCGGTGCCGGTAGGGTCAGATTCTCTGGCATCTGGGATACTTTTTTGACGTCGATATCCGTGGAAATGGGATGAAAAATCGCATTCACAAATGGCCCAGTCAGTTGGCCGAATAAATCATCAATTTTTTGATCAAGGTCCTTCTTTTCGGACGCGGCAGTCGGAGGGTCTTGGGCTAGGGCGAAACTGCAGACTAAAATCAAAAAAACAAACGGAGCGAACCAGCGGATCAAGAGTGAAGGATACTTCATGAGTCCATAAACTGCCAACCTCCATGCTAATCGGCAAGACGCAAAGGAACACAAAGAAAGGGCGAGCGATTGACGCAGTCAACTCGCCACTTCATTCAGAGAAAGGGTCTTTCCACAATCGTCGTCCCCCTCTCCGTATCTTAAACGAAAAAGGAGGGCCCGTCTGCCCTCCCCTTCCACCGCATACTGACTTTCTGGAATTGGCTACCGTGTATTAGCGCCTTTATACCAAAAACAGCTTGCTTTTGGATTTTAGTAGAGGGGCACAGCGCGTCTCTCCGATCCGTAGGCTCTACGAACCGGAGGCACACCTGTGTGCTGCGGTCTGCTCCTTTGGTTCCGATGCGCAGGGTGTGAGAAAGTTGACCAGTCTCCACACGACCGAGACGGCAATGCCCCCCTTTTCCGCTGCAAAGTCCAATTTCAAAGGGACAATGGTATTAGAACCCGACGCTCAGACCTGTCCTCACCCAGAGTTCATTTTCCTGGCCCATAGCGGTCAATGACGTCATCGCCAGGCTGTAGTTCAATCCAGCAAAAGCTGTGAGATATTTGTTAATGCGCCAGTTCCCTTGGATGCCCAATTCAAAGTTGTTCCAACCAATGTGATCCTTCGAGGTGTAACCCAGATTGAGGCTGAGCAAGGCGTAGGGATTGATCGTGAAGGTGTCTTTGCAAATCGGCACCTCACCATCGAGACGAAACGCCACGTATCCACCCGGAATATCGTTCAGATTCCAAATCAAAACTGTACTTGGTGTCACATAGGGAATGGCATTCGTACCAATGATGGCAAAAAGCT
Organism: Chthoniobacter flavus; assembly: GCA_945903555.1. GTDB lineage: Bacteria > Verrucomicrobiota > Verrucomicrobiia > Chthoniobacterales > Terrimicrobiaceae > UBA967. Next base: position 2,721 of record CAMDOJ010000127.1, on the reverse strand, counting down.
CATTGTTGTAGAGTTTGTGTGCGTGCTCCTCATGCCCCTCCTCTTCGTGTTCCTCCTCATGCCCAAAACTCGGCGCGTAGCGGAGATTGTAGCCCGGGGTAAAAAATATCGGACCGAGATCAAAGTTGTAGGAAGTCGAGAAATCCCATTCTTCAAAACCATTCCCGAGTCCTAGGCCATTCCATGCTGAAAGAGCGAGATTGCCAAAGGATACCTCCACCTCATTCGTCATTGCACCGCTATTACCTGATTCGTTGACACCATTGTGAATGTGTCGACTCTCCCATGCGCTCGTGAACGTGGCATCCCAAGTTTTTTCCGGAACATCCTGGATACATTCCTTGAAAGATTTTCCCGAGTGGGCGGCGGGGTCCGTACAAGTTTGCCCAGCTTTGTCAGTGGGGCAGATGTCTTGGGACTTCACATTTTCCGCCACCTTTTCGTTGCGATGAGAATGTCCCGGACCATGGGCACCGCAAACCATCACGCTTCCGATCCAGACTATTAAACTAAGTTGATATTTTTTCATATTTAGGAATCCCTCTTTTAATGCAAGCCAGTTGCGAATAGCAATACTTAATGCAAATTAATTGCTTTAATAGTGAGTGAGGCAGCTGGGTAGTTACCCCAAATTGTCATGATACCCAACCCAGACAACATTTGCGGTCAATGCGGAGCGGAGCAACCTAGAATCCAACCTTCAACATTGGCAACGGCACGGTCGAAGGCGCTTTGGGGTGGCTCAAAATAGTGAACGAGAAGGCCCTCAGAATCCTTTTGTTGCAAGCAACGCGCGACGCTGTAGGCATCATGCTGGTGACTATCCCTTCGCTCAACTGGAAATCCACGGCTCCATAAAGCGGGATAGACTTCAGCAATGACGGATCGGCCCGGCGGTGGCATCCACCCGTCAAACGGCCAGAAGTGAAGATCAGCCCCAAGTTTCTGGCGAAGAAAACGCAGCCACGGCAATCCCGCATGGGTGGACTTGGCAACGCTGCCTTGAACGTCAAAATGAAACACCGACTTGGCGCGACAGCGTTCCTCTGTGAGTCGTCTCCATCGGGAGTTACCACTACGGGCGGAGCCATTGCCATACAATCCCTCGCGAATGAAATCGACATACATGCCACCCTCATCAGTCGGCCAATGGACATGGAAATCATCAAGGAAGGCACGCCAGTCGAGAGGGAGATGGTGTGTTTCAAAATAACGCAGCGGAAACGAAAAAGCATGATCGATCCCAACAATTGTGGGCGGACCCTCTTGAAGTGCTACGGCGAGCCACTCGCCAAGCCCTCGACGAGTCCAATACTTTCGCGCACTTGGGGGTGGATGAATTTCCGTGGGAGATTCGGACAGGGTTGCCGAATAAACGCGCAAACCACTGAGACTGCTCGAGGGCGTTTTCGCACCAGAGTAGTCGATGCCCAAGTAGCGCTCAAAAAGGGGTGACATAAACAAAAGTAAAAAAATGGCCGGTTTTTTAAGAAGATCAACTGGGACGCCGCTTCGTCATCCGACACCGGTCGCTGCAATATTTGACGTCTTCCCAAACGCGTTCCCATTTTTTTCTCCATGTGAAGGGACGCCCACACACGACACAGGTCTTCTCGGGCAGGTGCTGTTTTTTGATTCCTTTCATGGTTCCTGTGTGGGGGGTAGGAATGGGGAATCGAGTTCGTTCATTTTCCGAAGTGAATCGAGATAGGCATTCTTAGGTGCAGGCTTGGCTGGCCGAGACTCGGTGGTGAGCATTTTTTCGACACGGCCGCCACTCTCAGCGATCAGTTCGGCAATGAGCGAAGCCTCAGGAAGATTTTTCCAATATTTCTTTGGCATCTCGGCTTGCATCGCTTTCACCTTCAGCCGCGCCGGATTGAAAATGCTCCGGTAGTAGGTCCGCCACAAATCGTCGAGGGCATCGTCATCGGGAGCGGCGCTACGCGAGACGCCGGGAGTGAAGTGAAGCGCCGATCCATCCCAATGCACGCACTCGTGTGGCGTGAGAATCGACCAATCCATGCCTGCAAACCGCTTTTCAAAAAAGCCCGCAGACAAGCGGACAATGCGATATTCAGGCTCAAACCACGCAACAAATTGCTCGCGACCCGTGGTCTCGTCATTGCCCACGAGACGAAATCGGACAAAGGCATGCATCTTGTGAATATCGCGACCGATCGCCTTGCACCACTGTTGGACTTGGCGCATATCGGAATCCGTCGAGATGGCGAGTAGGTGGCGTTCTTCGCCATGCGTGAGTCTCCAGAGCACGCGGTAAAGTATGCTCCACCGCCGAGCATCGGTGTGCGCGGCAACGCTGCGCGCCATATCGAGAAAGGCGGACGGCACATTCGGAACGACAACACGAGGCAAGATCTCATTCTCCAACCCAAAAAGAGTGGGCTCTTGAACATCTTCACACCAAATAACATCGGAGGGCGGCACACGCAGCGCAAGAAGGTTGCGAGCGGACTGGCGCCAGGCCTCAAAAACGGGTTCGATGATGACCGTGCGCATGGTTACATCTCTCCCGTACGAACGGAGTCAATCTCACTAGCGGCTGCCGTCGGTGTGTCGAAGTCCAGTTCGGCCTGACGGGGTGGAGGTAAAAATCGGGCACGAAGAGCCTCATCATCCAGCCCGAGACGCGCAGGGTTGTGGTCAGCGGTAATGATAAATGGCATCACTTTTTTCATCGGCACGCGCAGTCGCAGGAGA
>CAMDOJ010000126.1 GCA_945903555.1 Chthoniobacter flavus | reverse complement strand
TTTCAAGATCCAGAAGGCTAACCAATCCTTCAAGATTAAGGACTACATCAACCCGCCCGACCCCAATCATCTGCATTATTATGTCTGGCGTTGGTATGCGCAGATCGCAGGCGGCACGGACGAGGTCATACGCCATGCTATTGCTGGGGAAGATGGCAACGATATCGCTATTGCTGGGCCGGGTTGGACTGGTAACGAGCAATACAAGATCTCCTCCTACAACCGCAGCAAGAAAACCTTCACCGTCCTCGTGTATGCAGGTGGTGCCAATGGCAAGTCTTGGACCCATGTGTCCATCCCTTCCACCATCCAGAATGGAAAATATTATAATAATGAATTCTCTAAAGTGGACTTCCTTGGAGAAGGATTTCCCGAAGGGGCGAAATATAAAGCCCGCATCATTACCAAGAATATCAGCCGGGAGACCGGTCAGGATGTCGATGTGAGTGTGAGCAAAAGCAAAACGCTGAAAGTGGCGGATGGAAAGCTGACCGTGCCTGTCGTCAATATGAACAAGTTCACCGCGATTGAATTCTACAGGGTGGACTAAACGAAAGCGGCTTCGTCTTGGGGTTTGTATGTGGGAAGGTAAAACGTGAAAGATGGAGATGTGCGAGACGGTGGTCTTGTGAAAAACACACGAAAGAACCTACGTATCGGAATCATCGAGGGGCTTCTTTCGACTCCCTATTCGGTGATAGTGGTTCCGGGCTCCTTCATTATTGCCGCACTACTCACGCAGTGGTTTGGAATCGGGAAATCCCATTTTGGTTGGATCGTCTCCATGCCATCGTGGACGAACGTCTTGCAGGCCGTGTTGCTGCCGATTTTCGGACGATACATGACTCCCAAGGGGCTCGTGCTTGGAATGGGATCGTTCAATGTGGCCCTGTGGGGGGTGATGGCCGCGTTTATCGGTTTTCTTCCGCGGAATGACTCTCGCGTGACTATTGCCTTCTTCCTTGCCTTCTTTTTTCTCGCCAGCGCGAGTGCGGCTTGTCAGGTCGTAGGGTGGATTGCCTGGGTTCGAGAATGGGTGCCCGCAAAAATTCGGGGGGCCTATTTGGGCAAACGCAATTCCTGGATGGGGATTGCAACCATGGGATTCCTCGCCCTTGTGATGATGGTTTTTAAAAATCACGAGGATTCGCTGCCTCCATATATTTTGGTGCTAGGGGTGGTGGTGGTGAGCCGATTTATGGGAATCCAGTGGATGCGCGGAATCCGCACCCGTAGTGATGGTCTGGCGATTGTTGCCCCACGTCTCACGGAGGCCCTTCGGGAGTGCAGAGCCGCTCCAGGCTTGCCGATGTTCATTCTTTTCTCGGCTTGGGTGAATTTCTGGATGGGTTTTACTGGGCCCTTCTGTGCCGTCTTTTGCTTTGAGGAACTCGGCCTTGATCCGGGCACATTTGCCATTTTCACTGCTCTCGCCGCTTTTTCGGGAATCATGGGTTGGGTCTTCTGGGGTCGAGTTTCGGACCGTGCAGGGAGAATTCCTGTCATCGTTGTGGGGCTTCTAATATGGGAGATATCGAATTTTCTCTGGGCTTGTCTCATACCCACAAACGCTTGGCTGCTTTATCCCATGTTCGTTTGGGCCGGCTTTTTCTCCGTGGCGTTTTTCATGGGCAGCTTCAACCTCCTTCTTAACCTTGTTCCAGAAAAAAGCAGCATGGCTGCAATCAGCATTCATCTCGCTGTGACCTCGTTGGCTTCGGCTATTGCTCCGATCATTGCTGGCGGATTGCTGGAAGAATATTTGGTTCACCGTGGAGGAGGGATTGAGATTTACCACATCGGATTTGCAATCAAGAGCGCCTCGATGCTCCTGGGCCTCCTACTGCTCCTGCCGATTCGAGATCCGGGTCATGGACCTCGGCGGTCGCTACATGTGGCGTTCCGCGCGATCAGCCAAATTATGGCTGTCCAAGGTCTCGAGTTATTTTCGAATCTCATCACCATGCGAAACCGCTCGTCCAAAGGGCGTAATGTGAAACTTTAAAGGCAGGGCTTCGCTTTTTGCTAAAGCGGATTGGATTGGTCCTGTCCGAGGAATTTTTTGTAAGCGGATTCGCTGCGCATGGCCTTAAAGAGGAGCTGGCGTTCAATGAATTACCTCATCGGCAGACCGCCCTTTTCGATGGCGGACTGCGCAGCTGGGAAAAATTTATCCTTGTCGTTGTTCAAGGTGGCCGCCTTGGCTGCGATCAAGTGTGACAGTGGACATCAAGGGCGGCGTTGGTTTTGTGCCCATCCGCTTTGATGGCTTGCCAATCGCCGATGGATACCGACTCTACGAGGAAGTCTGTGGCAAACTCTTTCCGCTCGACCTCGATGCGGCCAAAAAACAGGACAACAAAGTCATGATCGGTCGCTTGACGAAATTTCTGGAAGACCTCCCGCAAGAGGACTCCATCGACCAATCGATCCTCGATTTGGAACAACGAATCTTTGCCGCTGTGAAGCCAGAAAAAATCAAAGTCTCGCTCGCCTCGGCAGGCAGCTCGCGGGGCCAACCAGCAAAAAATCCCACACCATAAAAACACTATCGATCATGCAAAAAACCACCCGCACCGCACTCCTCGCCGCTTTTTCCGCTTCGGCGTTTGCCCAACAACCCGCCAGCATCACCCCCGTCCCCCGCACCGAGCAGGAGGAAAAATGGGTGAGCAACCATGAAGCCCGTGTCGCCGCCGCCAAGAAGGGCGACATTGATGTGATCCTCATTGGCGACTCGATCACCCACTACGGCCAGACCGCCGATGGATGTTCTGTCATTTCATGTCGCAAAACCAGCGCTGGCTCGGTTGGCACGCCTTGGCTGGCGGCGATGCGGATCTACTGGAACCTTCGATGGCCTTCTATCGTGACCGATCCGCCGTTGCCGCCGCCCGCGCGAAAGCCAACGGTGCGGAGGTTATGCTTTATCCCGAGCCGATCGATGTCTGGGGGCTGAGTGCATTCATCCCCACCAGCACCAGCCTCTGCGGAGCGGGGCATCTTTATTATTATTTCTCGATGATGCTCGAGCATGCTTGGATGGCATTGCAGGGACGTGATGCGCTGGGGATTTCGTTAGAAAAAGACCTGCCGTGGATCGAGGGGACGGTAGTTTTTTTCGACAGCTACTATCGCGCCCAAACCAAGAAACGCATCGGCTCGGAATTGACCTGCGACGGCAAGCTCTGCATTTATCCTTCCCAAGCCTTGGAGTTCGGCGGTGGCGCTACCGATCCGCTGGAAGTGGTCTGCGCCATGCACCGCATCACAGCCGGTTTGCTCGCCCTGCCAAATCTGCCCGCCGCCTCGTGTGAGCGCATGCAACGCATCCAAGCTACGATCCCGGACCTGCCGGTCGGCAAGCGTCAAGGCCGTGCCTCGTTGTTCCCAGCCCGCTGGATCGAGAAGGAGTTCAACACATGGGAACCCTGTGAAATGTTCGCCGCCTGGCCGTACCGCATGGTCGGCGTCACCAAACCAAGAAACGCTTCAACTCGCCCGCGACACTTGGGAAACGATCCCTGAAGCCCGCGCGAAGTCGTGCAAACAGGATTACTCGTGGATGGCCACCGTCATCAATGTCGCATCGCTCGCTCGGCCAGAGGAAGCCAAGAAGCGCGCGATCCACAAGATGGCCAATAATGTTGTGCCGCAGGCTCGTTTCCCCGCATTCTTCGGTCCCAGTCACGACTGGATGCCCGATCACAACTGGGGTGGATCCGGCATGGTCGGGATGCAGGAAATGTTGCTCGCGCCTGACCCTGGGCAGACCGGCAAGCTACATCTCTTCCCTTCCTGGCCAGCAGACTGGGATGTGGATTTCAAATTACACGCGCCGGGGCAGACGATCGTCGAAGGCGTCTTGAAGGGCGGCAAACTCGAGTCGCTCAAAGTCACTCCCGAGTCCCGTGCGAAAGACATCGTGAACTGGCTCGGAAAGAAAACGCCTTATGTGCCGCCGACGCCGGGTGACACCCAGTTTGAAAATCCCAAACCGAGTGCGACCCCTCCGCCAGCCTTGAGTCAGGGCAAAAAAGTCACGACCTCCAGCCAATTCAACCAACCCGGCTACGAGGCCGCAAAAGCCGTGGATGGCGATCCAAGAACCCGCTGGGCCTCCGACTTCGCTGCGCGATCGGGTTGGCTCGAAGTCGACCTCGGCGAAGAAAAAGAAATCAGCCGCGTGAGGCTTTCGGAGGTCGAATGGCCGGAGACGCGGGAGTTTGCTATCGAGATCAAGCAAGGTGACGTTTGGAAAGAGGTTGCCCGCTGCACGACCATAGATAAGGAGTAGGAACTCAGCTTCCCGCCAGTCAAAGCCCAAGTTGTGAGACTAAATGTGCTCAAGGCTGAGCACGCGATCAACCTCAACGAATTTCCGGTTTTCGAGAAATAATCCTGACTTTCCCCGAATCTCAGCCCGACTCGGTGTTGAAAAAATCCCTCAGCTTTCCTGTTTCCGGTAGTTGCGGGGCGTCATTTTGAAGCGCCGGCCGAAGACCGTGGCGAAATACTGGCTTGAATTAAAACCGCAATCCAACGCGATCGCGGTGATCTGGCGGTGTGGTTTTTTACGAATCTCCCGCGCGGCGTGGTGGAGTCGACACTGGATGAGGTAGTCGATGCCTCCTGCGTTCACGAGGGATCGGCAGTGGGTACTACCGCCGTCACTCCCATACCACAATGGGGCGCCATCTGTGGAATCATGCTCCATCCGAATAAGTAACGTAATGCTGCCGAGCTTCTTGGCCAACTCTTGGATTCGGCTTTTAAGTTTTTTTATCTCTCCTTCGCTCATCGAATACATTTTATTTCCACATCATTTTTTTCTTGATGTCAATCATGCGTATCAATACGCTATTTTCATGAGAATTCGCCAATAAAGCCATGGCCAACAAGTTCAAACTTGACCATGCTTAGGCGATTCCGCCAAGGTGATGTGAGGCTCGTCGGGAATCGTTTAACACAGCAGATCAATTTTTTTGAGCTGCAGAAAAAATCACACTTCAATCGTCTTCGTCTCAATCCAATGTTAAAAACATCACCTTTCTTCGTTATCGCTCTGGCCTTTATTTTAAGCGGTTGTAGTGGAGATTCCAAGCCCTCGGTGAAAATCGGCATGAATCTAGAAATGACCGGGGAGATCCCAGCAGTCGGGGCCTCCAGCAAAAATGCGGCCATGCTTTTTTTCGACAAAATCAATGCCAATGGTGGACTAAAGCTCGGTGAGATCACG
>CAMDOJ010000125.1 GCA_945903555.1 Chthoniobacter flavus | reverse complement strand
GGATTGAGGGCCGCTGTCATTGAGGGAGGTAATAAAGTCGGAGGGCTTTGTATCCTCCGAGGATGTATGCCTAGCAAGACGTTGCTCGAGTCCGCGAGACGCTTTCGTGTTCTCCAAAGAGCGGAAGAGTTTGGTCTGGCATTGAATGACCCTCGTTTCGACGTCGGTGCGATCATCGAGCGTAAAAAAAGACTCGTTGGTGAGTTTGCCGATTATCGAAAAGGTCAACTGGAAGCAGGACGATTTGATTTCATTCGTGGCGCGGCGGTTTTTTTAAGTCCTAATGAAGTGTGCGTGCATCAGCTCGATGGCACGGAAAGGATCATACGATCAAAGACTTTTCTGTTGGCGACAGGCTCAAAAATCGCTGTACCAGCAGTCCTAGGTTTGGCTGAAGCGGGTTGCCTCACGAGTGATGATATGCTCGATAAAACCGAGATGCCGGATTCCCTCATTGTTCTTGGTGGTGGGCCAGTGGCATTGGAATTAGCGAGCTATTGCCGCGCCTTTGGGTGCCGAGTCACCCTTATTCAAAGGAGTCCACATATTCTTAGTTCCACGGACGCCGATGTCGCCGGTACACTTGAAAACGCTCTCCGAGAAGATGGGATCGATATTCACACCGGAACTCGACTCATTCGGGTTGAAAAAAACGATCAAACCCGTCGGGTTGTTTTTCAAAAAGACGGATGCGATTATACGGTCGAGGCAACCCACATTCTCAATGCGCTTGGTCGCTCACCGCAACTCGGCGGACTCGAAAATCTCGGTCTACAACTCCGAGGCGGACGCATTGATGCCGACGCCCACCAGAGGACCTCAGTGCAGAATATTTTTGCGGCTGGGGACGTCTGCGGGCCATGCGAGGTCGTCCATGTCGCGATCCAACAGGGCGAGGCCGCTGCGGCGAATGCCGCATCGCTTCTTGGAGTTCGGTCGGGCCCGATCAAGGTCATGGATTATCGGCTTAAACTTTTCGCTGTTTTCTCGGAACCGCAGCTGGCCTGCGTGGGAGCGACGGAGGCGGAGCTTCATGCCGCTGGGACGCCTTATGTTACCGCGACCTATCCCTTCAACGATCACGGAAAATCACTCGTGATGGGGGAGACGTCGGGCTTTGTGAAAATCACTGCTTCAAAAGAAACGGGCGAGATGCTTGGCGCGGCTGTCGTGGGACCCGATGCGGCGGAATTGATTCATGAAGTGACTGTGGCCATGCACTACCGCGCCACCGTTCAGGACTTCGCGACGATACCTCATTACCATCCGACGTTATCGGAGATATGGACGTATCCCGCTGAGGAGATCGCGTCCCAAATCAATCCAGGGAGTTGAGGTCGGGGGGAGCCGATCTGAACTTAAAAAAACAGCCCGCCTTTTGCAAGGCGGGCTGTTTTTTGTAAACGTTGTATCGAGCAAATTAATCGCCGATTTCGAGGCCCATCTGGCGGGCTGTGCCGCAGAGGGTTCGGAAGGCAGCTTCCTCATCGCGGGCATTCATATCGCGCATTTTGATTTTCACGATATCCATAACCTGCTTTTTGGAGATTTTACCCACCTTGATTTTGTTGGGTTCTTTAGATCCCGAAGCGAGACCGGCCGCTTTTTTGAGAAGAATGGCGGCAGGTGGAGCCTTGGTGATGAAAGTGAAGCTCTTGTCCTTGTAAACGGTGATCACCACCGGAAGGATGTCGCCTGCCTGCTTTTGTGTGGCAGCGTTAAATTCTTTGCAGAAAGCCATGATGTTCACGCCCTGTTGGCCCAAAGCTGGGCCTACGGGTGGAGCTGGATTTGCTGAACCAGCGGGAATCTGCAACTTGATCTGTCCTATGATTTCTTTAGCCATATAAATTGTGCTCCGCTTGTTGAACGGAAAAGGGGGGTTAGGTCATCATGACCCAAGCCCTTTGACAAGGAGTTTTTTTCTTATGAGGCAAAAATTTGCCGTTGGGTTGATTAGAGTGAGGCGAGAACTTCCGTGATTTTGTTGAAATCAGGAAGGTCTTTTGGGGTGGCGGTCTGTTCGCTGTAGCGAATCACGCCAGTTTTATCGACCACAAATGCCGCACGCGCGGAGGTGTCGCCGATCCCAGCCAAGGCCGGAAAAAGAACATCGTAGGCCTTGGTTACTTCTTTGTTGAGATCGCTGACGAGAGTGATTTTGATGCCTTCTTTTTTAGCCCAGGCGTCTTGCGCGAAGGGGCTGTCCACACTGATCCCGACGACATTCGCATTGAGGTCAGCGTATTTTTGGAAGCCGGCAGTAAGGTCGCAGAACTCCTGAGTGCAGACGCCAGTGAAGGCGAGAGGAAAGAAAAGAAGTAGGGTTGGTTTGTTGCCGAAATGGGAGGAGAGCGTGAAGTCGCTCATGTCCGATGTTTTTAGTGTGAAATCAGGAGCTTGGGTGTCTGTTTTGAGTGCCATGGAATGTATGAATTGTTGAGCGGACATATTGCCCGGATGGGGAGCAATGTCAAATTCGGTGGATTTCATTTCTCCAAGGGTGTCGTATGGTGCGAAGTCATGTTGAATTTTCTCGCTCTTCTCCTCGCCGTCGTCGGGCTCTCCGCGTGCGCTTCGCATCCGCCGACCGACACGGCGACTGCTTATTCGGCCGCTCAGGTATCAATGAAGGCCGTCGTCTTATCTCCCGAGAAGGAAGCTGAGGCGGTTTTGCGTTTCAAAAATTTCTACAAAGATGTCACGCCGACTACTGTGAGGGAGCAGATCGCTGGAATCTACTCAGAGGATGCCTGGTTCAATGATTCCCTCAAAACACTAAATGGTCGCACAGCAGTTCAGGATTATTTTTTGAAAACGTTAGAGCATGCTGAGGTTTTCCAGACGCAGGTCGATGATGTGGCACGCTCCGGTTCGAATTACTATTTTCGTTGGACGATGGATGTGCGATTCAAGGGCTCCAAGGAGACCATTCGCACGATCGGGATCAGCCACCTTTGCTTCGATTCCAGCGGGCTCATTATTTTGCATCAGGATTTCTGGGATTCCACATCGGGATTCTTTCAGCATTTGCCAGTTATCGGTGGCGTGATTCGCTGGGTGAAATCGCTTTTGTAGTTTGTGATGAGTATCCAGACCTTATTTTCGAGTGCCGCGCCTGTCTTGTCGCTCGCGCCGATGCAGGATGTGACCGACCTGCCCTTCTGGCGCTTAATGGCTCGCTACGGTGGTGCCGATCTGTATTTCACGGAGTTTTTTCGAGTCACCCCGCATTACCATCCGGAGAGATCAATCCTTCGTTCGATCACGGAAAATCCAACAGGTCGGCCAGCGGTCGCACAAATCATCGGTAATGACCTTGAGGCGATGGCGCGAACTGCCAAGGCGCTTGAAAAACACCCCGTCGCGGCCGTGGATCTCAACCTCGGTTGTCCCGCTCCCGTGGTCTATCGCAAATGTGCGGGTGGGGGATTGCTTCGCGATCTGCCGAGAGTCGATGAGTTGCTTGGCGTGTTGCGGGCGGCGATCACGGGATCGTTTACAGTAAAGACGCGGTTGGGATTTGCTGATCCCTCGGAGTTCGATGCGTTGCTTGAGGTTTTTTCCAAGCATAAGCTCGACCTACTTACTGTTCATGGTCGCACCGTGGCTGAGAAATACGGCCCGCACGTGCATCTCGACCGAATTGCGCAGGCCGTACGTCATCTTCCGTTTCCGGTGCAGGCGAATGGCAATGTGACCTCTGCCGAGAGCGCGATGGAAACGCTAAGGGCGACCGGCGCGGCTGGACTCATGATTGGCCGAGGTGCAATTCGTAATCCTTGGATCTTTCAGCAAATCCGTGACCGACTCGCTGGGCGTGATCTGAAGCTGCCCAGTGGTCGCGATGTCCTTGGTTACATCGTCGCCCTTTACGAGTCCGCCTGCGATGCTGATGTTCCCGAGAAAGCCCAAGTTCAGAAAATGAAAAAATACATGAATTTCCTGGGCGATGGACTTGAGCGATCTGCGGAGTTTTTACACGACATCCGGCGATGCTCCACGCGGATAGAATTTTTTGCTATTTGCGAGTCCCATCTTGATCACGATAGGCCAATGCCGCTCGAGACGGCGCCGGCCGGTCAACCGTGAATGATGAGTTGGATGTTTTCGGGCAAACTGCTGGCGACTTGGGTGGCCACATTTCCTCTTAAGACCTTCGCAAGCGAGTTTCGGTGAGTGGCTCCCAAGATTAAGTAGTCGGCGCCGATCGTGGCGGCAGTATCGACAATGAGTGAGGCCGCATCAGGAGCTGAAGCGAAGAGCGGAATGGTGGTGATCCCACGGGATTAGCCGATCTGTACGGCTGTATTGAGGATCACGCTCGCCTCGGGATCATCTTTCCAAGCGATCGCTTTCGGAGCCATGCCGGGGTAAAGGACAGCAATCTCTCGCACATAAAGAATATAGAGCGCTGCCTTGCGGAGCTCTGCTTCATCGAGGGCGAAGCTCAAGGCCGGGGTGAGACCGCGCACGGAAACAAGGATCTTCTGGGTCTCTTGAGCAGGTTGGCGGAGGCTTTCGACCACTTCTGGGCGAACAAGCTGAGCGACTTCCCTGCTCATCGTGAGCGTGGTGACTCCGCTGAGTCTTCTCGAGTAAGCCCACAGCCCGAGGCCTGCAATGAGAACGCAAACGACGAAGAATAGGGCGTCATGCTTCGTTTGAGCTAAGGTGAACTCCACCGCAATCAGAATGGCCGCGGTCAGTCCCATGAGGACGCGCTCGCCCCAGTGCATCTCGAGTTTGAAATTGGTTACACAGGAACTCAGGTTCACGCAGATCGCACCTACAACCCCGATCGCATAGAGGTTCGCCAGTGCCTCAAAATTATCCGAGATCATTAAGATAATAATCGGAAAGCCAACGGCAATGGCCAAAGGGGTCTTGGGAACACCGAAGCCATTGAGCTTTGAAAATCCACGCGGCATATCGCCTTCGCGGGACATCATAAAAAGCAAGCCCAAAAGCGCCGCTATGGCTGTATTCACCGCGCTCAAAAGAAGAAGTGCGAAAATCACACCGACGACAAGTCCGAATAGGTGTCCGAAAGTTGCTCCAAAGGTGAGTGCGCCATATTGCTCGGCCACAAAGCGAAGCATGTCCTCTTTGCGGGCGATCATCTCGGGGGCGAGGGATTTTGGAAGGGATAAAACCGCCCACCCTAAAAGGACCGTGCCGAGACTGACTTCAATAGCCACAGGAATGATCGCCTTGGCGGAATTCCTACCAACGCGGGGAAGGCCGACGGGGGAGTTTTTGTCGGGCTTCAT
>CAMDOJ010000124.1 GCA_945903555.1 Chthoniobacter flavus | reverse complement strand
GCAAGGAACAAGAGGCACTTGAAGCAAGCGTGAGTGAAGAGGTGAAACATGGCCACGTCCGAAGTTGGCGCCACCGCGACGCCGAGAACCATGTAACCGAGTTGGGAAATGGTCGAATAGGCTAGAATGCGCTTGATGTCGCTCTGCTGGGTCGCCATGAGGGCGGCCGCAAAGCAGGTGATGCCGCCCACCCAAGCAATGATTTCGCGGGCGTCGGGCACGACTTCGAGAATCGGAAAAATGCGGGCCAGCATGTAAACACCCGCCGCGACCATCGTTGCGGCGTGCAGAAGGGAGGATACAGGCGTCGGGCCTTCCATCGAGTTCGGCAACCAAACGTGCAAGGGCATTTGGGCGGACTTACCAACCGTACCCATAAAAACCAACACGCAGGCCACAGTCAGAAAGATGGGGGCGATCATGAGGTTCGGCGCTTGGTCAACGATCTCTTGGAAAACAATGCTCCCCGTTGCAAACCAGAAGAGCAAAATCCCGAGCATGAAGCCAAAATCTCCGATGCGATTGACAATGAAGGCTTGCTTGCCTGCATCTGCCGCCGAGTCCTTTGAGTAGTAGTGCCCAATGAGGATGTAGGAACTCACGCCGACTAGCTCCCAAAACATAAACATCATCACGAAGTTGCTCGCCAGTACGATACCCAGCATCGAGAAAAGAAAGAGGGCCAAGCCGCCAAAAAAACGAGAGTAACCTTCCTCCTCCCTCATGTAGCCAAGGGAGTATGTGAAAACTAAAGACGAGATGGTTGTAACCACCAAAAGCATAACTTTGCTTAGCTTATCAATAGTGAAGCTAATCGGAACAGTGAGGTCCGAGCCAAGACTCAGCCAGTTAAATGAAATCTGCTGGACGGCATCAGGCTGAGTGAACAACCACCAACTCAGAACGCATCCCGTGTAAGCAGAGGCCAAAGCCAACGCCGCACTGAGCCTTTTGGAGAAGCGACCCAGCAAAAGAATGAGGGCGGCTGCTACGAGCGGGGTGAAAAGGATAATCCAGGGCGCGATTTGCGTACTCATCAAAACTTTAGCGTGTTGAGGTCATCAACGTGGGTGGTTTGTTTAGCGCGATAAAGCGCGACGATAATAGCCAGACCCACCGCCACCTCGGCTGCGGCGACGGTGATAATGAAAAACACGAAAACTTGGGCATTATAATTCGGCATTCCATCGGGACCTAGGTTGAATCTCGAAAACGCTACAAGCGAGAGGTTCGCCGCATTGAGCATTAACTCCAGACCCATGAAAATAATGAGAAGGTTGCGACGAAGCAATACCCCTGCCATGCCGAGGGCGAAGAGAAGACCACTGACAATCAAATAGTGCGCTAAGGTTGGCATGGTTATACGAATAGGAAAGGGCGTTGGCCCCGCTTGGCTTGAGGATTAAAATAGCGTGCTTGTATCATTTTAGCTCTTTTTTGCTCAGCAGAACGACACCGACGGTCGCCACAAGGAGCAGGACGCCGATAATCTGAAAGGGAAGATTGAAATTTCGAAAAAGATTGAATCCCACCTGCTCGATATCGTTCACCAAGGGATACAACATCGCCGGCTTGGTCACAAAGAGAGCGGGGAGCGAAAGCACCACTTTTAAGAGAGCGGAAATGAATCCTCCTACCACCAAACCACCACCGAGCCAAGCGGATAGTCGCACCCGACGACGCTTCTCTTCACGAAGGTCGAGCAACATAATGATAAAGAGAAACAGCACCATCACGGCCCCCGCGTAGACGAGCACTTGAACTACGGCGATAAAAAAGGCGTCTAATGTGACAAAAACAGCCGCTAGAGCGATGAAGGACAACACGAGGCTCATGGCCGAGGAAACCGGATTCCGGAAAAAAACAACCCCCATGGCGGAAAGGAGCATCAGCAGCGAAAAAATCCAAAACAGGACGAGTTGCATGGGTAAATGAAGTCGGGCTTATTAGCGGTGAGTTGAGATTTGTTCTACTTTTTTTCGTTCCATTTGTCGACTAGGCCGGTCTTCACACCGCCAAGTTCGCGAAGTTTGGGTAGATCGTGCACCATTTCGGCACGAGTGAGTCCGGTAATCGAGTAGTCCTTGCGAAGGTAGATCGCTTGCTCTGGGCAGACTTCCTCACAGAGACCACAATAAATACAACGGATCATATCAATATCGAAAACCTCAGGGCGTTTTTCGACTTTGTTCCACTTGTCCTCTGCCGGGATTTCCATCGGCTTAATGGTGATGGCACGCGGCGGGCATATGAATTCACACAACTGACAGGCCACACAACGATCGCGTCCCCATTCATCGGTCACCAGCGTGGGCGCGCCGCGATACCATTCCGGTAATTGGGCGTCCCATTTCTGCTCGGGATATTGCATAGTCACTCGCGTCTTGCCGAACAACCCAGTCAAAATGTGCTTAAGCGTAATCATCAGACCAGACAGAATCGTGGGCAGATAAATCCTCTCAGCGAAAGTGAGGCGCGGACGGTTGACGATGTATGCCATAAAGGTGTGCGTGGTTCTAGCAAGCTTCGTGAGTCATGGCAACTGCGGAGTCACATTTTTAGTTTGTCCGAAATTACCGCCCCCCCTACGAGCAGGGATTTATTTCAAGTTCGTGGGAACGGCTTTGAGTAACGATTCCAAAACGGGCACCGGAACAAACTGGCTCACATCCCCGCCCATAGTCCCCACCTCCTTGATAATACGGGAACTGATGTAAGTGTAATCCTCTTTCGATGTCAGGAAGACCGTTTCCAGTCGCGGTTCAAGCTTGCGGTTCATCAAGGCCATCTGGAACTCGAACTCAAAGTCCGAAACAGCGCGAAGACCACGAATGATTGTGAAGACATTCTGCTGACGCGCAAAATCGACAAGCAAACCATCGAGAGAAATGATCTCGACGCTGGGATTGCCAGCGAGGCTCTCGCGGAGCATGGCGATGCGGCTTTCCACACTGAACATCGGGGACTTCGACTTGCTCGCCGCAACAGCTATGATCACGGACGAAAAAATCTTTGTTGAACGGGTAATAATATCGATGTGTCCGAGATGAACGGGATCGAAGCTGCCGGGGTAGATTGCATTATTCTTATTCATGTTTCATTTCGCCAACTTGGATTGGATGGATTACCTATGGTATGCTCGCATGGATTCCTTGCCGTGGAAATGCCGTAGACGAAATCCATGTAGCCAGCTAACGCCACCCACTCCGCGCACAAAAGTCTTTTTTCAAATTCGGGCAAAGCAAGATGCAGGTTTGCGCGAAGCTGAAAGTTTGGTATGTCTTTATTCGATCATGAGCAAAGTCGCCTATCTTGGCCCTGAGGGCACATTTTCCGGAATTCTTGCGAGGCAGCGTTTTGGTAAGAAGCCGGATCTTTTGCCATGCCCAACGATTGATGCCGTATTCGATGCTGTTCTTTCTGGTGCCGCGCCCATGGGACTTGTGCCTGTGGAGAACTCCTCTGGCGGTACCGTGCCAGATACGATCGACCTCCTCATCCGCCATGCTAGCTCGATTTTTATTCATGAGGAATTATCACTGAATATCCGAATCGCCCTGCTCGGTCGCTCGGGGTCGAAAGTGAAGACGGTTTACTCTCACTTCACCCAGATCAAACATCATGGCGATTGGTTAAAATCCCGCCACCCCAAGGCCACGCTGGTGCCCGTGCAAAGCACAGCCATAGCTTCCGAGTTGGCTGCATCAAAGCCGCACAGCGCTGCCCTAGCCTCTCCCGGCGCAGCGGAGATTTATCACCTCGATATGCTTGATTTTCCGAGTGGTGCCGACGAAGTCAATGTGACCAACTTTTTTACGATCTCTAAAAAACCGATCGTCAAGATCTCATCAAATCGAACGGCTTTCGTCGCCGCATTGAAAAACACCTGCGGTAGCCTGCATCGTTTTCTTGGGCCTTTTTCTCGTCAAAAGGTAAGCCTGACCCGCATCGTTTCCCGCCCGGTTCCGGGACAACCCCAAACCTACGTTTTTTATATCGAAGTCGAGGGATCCTTGAGCGATCCGGGGGTAGCCCGATCCATCGAACTTGCCGGCAGGCAGGCCCACACACTCACTCACCTCGGAAGCTTCCCACTCGGTCGCCACTTCCGTTCCTGACTTGTCAAACCCACCACACTTTGCCACAAAAAATTATGACCCTTATTTCCACATACCGACTTTCTGCGTTTTTACTCAGTGCCGTTCTTCTACCCAGCCTTCTCACGGCACAGGAAGCCACTATCACTGTCAAAAAAAGCGACGCCATCAGCGTAGCCATCAAACCCTTTAGCGGTTCCGATGCGACCATCGCGGGCAAAGTTGTCGCGAACGACCTTGACCTATCCGGACTCTTCTCTGTCGGCATCCCGGAGAGGGCGAGTTTTTCTGTTGCTGGAGCCTCTGGTGGCGGTTCCCTTCAGGGCATTGTCACCGACAACCGCGGCGGGGTGATACTCCAAAAAAACTACTCGGGCGATACCCGCTCAGCCGCACACAAGTTCTCCGACGATATCGTGGAAACCCTCACCGGCCAAAAGGGCATATCCGCATCCAAGTTTGCGTTCGTGAGCAACCGAACCGGATCCAAGGAAATCTACATCTCGGACTTTGATGGCGCGAACCAACGTCAAATCACGCAAGAACGAGCCATCAGCGTTGCTCCTGCCATATCTCCAGATAAATCCCGACTCGCCTACACCGGCTACCAGAGCGGATATGCCGACATCTATATCATCGATCTTCATTCCGGCTCACGCACCCCAATCCTGAAATATCCCGGCACGAATTCCGGCGCTTCGTTCTCACCGGATGGCAGCCGAGTTTCATGTACCTTGAGCCGCGATGGGAATCCCGAGCTTTACATTGCCTCCGCGAACGGCAGCGGCGCGCGGCGCCTCACGAGATCCCGTGGCGTAGAATCCTCCCCAAGCTGGTCACCCGATGGAACCGAGATTGTCTATTCCTCGGATGATACAGGGGGACCTCAACTTTACCGCATCAGCACAGCAGGGGGAGCCCCTCGCCGCATTTCTACCGGTTTTAGTTACTGCACCGAGCCGAGTTGGTCGCCGGATGGTAAAAAAATTGCTTTCACTGTGCGCCAAGGTGGATTTTCCATCGCCGTTGTGGATCTCACGACTGGCGCTACACGCGTCCTCGATCAGGGCCAAGATCCTTGCTGGGGAGCGGATTCCCGCCACATCATTTATAGCGATGGATCCACTATCATTCTCATGGATACAATCAAAGGCCGCAAAACGCCCGTTGCAAGCGGA
>CAMDOJ010000123.1 GCA_945903555.1 Chthoniobacter flavus | reverse complement strand
AGAAGCTCGTTATTTTTGTGGGTGATCTCGACGTGCTCCTGCACCACCGCACGCAAGTCAGGGTGTCGTGGCCCGAGTGCTGCGACGAGCGCTGGCACCGACGCCAAGCCACCGATATGGACATCATCCACCCCACAAGAATGCCATTTTTTCCCACGTGCATAATTCGTAAAAAATGCCCTATGACATTCCTCGACATACGTGTCCCTATGCCTGCCCGGCGACAGCATAAATTCACAATATTTTTCGACCCAAGCCTCAGCATTATAACTTCCAGACGCCTTCACCTGCTCAAACAAGAGCGCAGCCCACTTGAAATTCAGTGTGTTTTCCCCAGCGTGAAGGAACTGGTGATAGTGCACCCCCTTCCGCCCCCAATACACCGCCTGCTCATGAAGGATGTTTCCCCTTTCATTGAGCGGCTTGTATTCCGAACGCCACAAAATGCTATCGGCATGGGGAGACTTGGGAACAACATAGAACTTTAGCTTCGGGTAATCCCGACGCAACGCCGATCGGTCATAATACCAATGTACAGGCATTGACAATGCATCCGCGGCTAAGGATCCAGCCAAAATTCTGTAGCCATTAATATGAATACTCACATTTAATTTACGCCAGACACTGCCAATAAAGATGCAATAACCCAACCCGCCACCGAAAAAATATTCCCGTTTTCCAATTTCTTAATTGACGTAATCGCCCAACTCCGTCTATATTTGTCGCTCCTTCAGCAGCCATAGCTCAATTGGATAGAGCATCTGATTACGGATCAGAAGGTTTGTGGTTCGACCCCACATGGCTGCACTCCCTCTCAAACATTAGCTCTGCGGGCTTTTGCGGGTCTTTTTTTTGAGTTAAAAAGTCTTCCAGTGGCTCATCAGTGGCTTCTCCCTCACATTTAAACCTTCAACGCCCTTCGTTTTGCCCATGCGCGAAGTGTTGTCGCCTGGCGTTGTCCTTCGCGTGCGCGTATTGATCTAGAAACTCCCACCGCATACTGGCACGTCTTCATGCATCAACCAGCCACACGGCAATGTCACCAGAAATCCATGCCCTTGGATTCCAACTGAGATGCTGCGCGGTTCACGAAAACTGGATTGCAGCTCACGGGACTGATAGTGATCCGATATGCCATCCATGTTGCTAATCCTATTGATGCTTGTCTTGTCGTGCGGGCTTGCGAGTGCAGACACGATTCGGGACGCATTGGTCAGCCTCTGCGACCCTGCCAAGATTGCGACGATCACAGCAGAGCGTGGAGCGAATCCAAGAGTGCGGAAGATTTGTTACTGGCTTGAAATGGCGCGGAAAGCTGGTCGAGAGCCATCAAGCGAGATGCGTGAGGTACTGGGGAATCGGGGTCAGTGTGCATTTTCTTTCATTTTTCTTAAAACCAATTGGTGGCAAGTTGATTGCGTATGGAATTTAAGGGAAAAGGGGCAGTCCCACATATTGACATATTTTAAGCCCAGAGACCCGTCAACAGATGGAACCTCAGCAGTCCGCCATTTAAAAACTCTCTCTTCCGGCAGCACTCACTGCCGCCTTGCAAATAGCCCCCAGCCAGAGGAAGCTAGATATTGAACAAGAGTTCTTCTGATTCAATAGGCGCGGGCCTGTCTGAGCTTCTGGATATATGGACTTATGGCATTAAGTCCATATGTCACTTGCTGATTTTCCAGAGCGCGGTGCTGGTCTCAAAAACAGATTTGCCCATGCTGTGGTTGACGTCAGGAATTGATTCCTGAGCTGCCCCCCCGAAGATCACTCCCCCTGCATTAAAAAACCCCAGCGCAGAGATTCAAGGGTCCTTGAGATCCATGCCGGTATCCTGATCGGGAGCGATGCGCTTGAATCCGGCAATCATGAAAACATGCCAGTGGGCGCTGGTTGGGTAGCCTGCCGAAGGCAACCCGAAGGGCGACATGAGTGGGGAGCGAACACCCGCGCGATAGAGCATATCCCAGGGGAAAGACAATCGAGCGCCGGGGCAGGCGCGAGATAGACTAACCGAAGGTTGGCCCGAAGGGCGAATCGAGACCTTTGGGAAAGGTCGATGATAGACTGCCGCAAGGCAGCTCCGAAGGAGGAGCAGGTCGGGAGATCCTGCGAATCAACTGAGCGGGAGCGAACACATGCCAGCGGGCGCTGGCTGGGTAGCCTGCCGAAGGCAGCCCGAAGGGCGACATGAGCGGGAGCGAAGGAGGCAACCGGAGCGAAGCGGAGTAACGAGTCAACTGTGTAGCTCAGGGTGGGCAACCGCAGTAAGGAGGCAAACATGAAACCTGAAGCGTGAAACCGGAGAACTGAAACGCAGTGACCTCCGAGTCTCGAGGTTTCCTTGCTAGTCCAGAGCATATCCTTTCAGCGCACGGCGCAGGATTATTTTTTGCCGTTGAACAAATCCCGAGTGAACATCGGGGGAGCAGGTCGATGTCTTAGGATTCCATTCAAACGCGCTCCCAGGGTAATTTGGAATCGAGGAATGTTCCGACGATGGGGATATTTTTCCATTCGATGGAGGTGAGTTCCAAGTCGTGGACGATGGATAGGATGGAAAACCAATCGGGGCGGGGAAGTCTTGAGGTGGGGACTTCGAGCCAGTGGGAGTCGGAGTCATTGCGCACGAAGGCATCGCGGAGGGAGGGGATATCCTCGCCGGGTGCCCAGCCGAGGTGGACTTTAGCCTCGTGGTGGCCTGTGGCCACGAGACGCTTGGCGAGTTGGCGGGCGCGCAGCGGACCGCAGCGGTCGACTTTCCAGACATCTTTTCCCGAGAGTGCACCTCCTCCGATAGGGACGGAGGGGCCGTAGTGGTCGACGACGAGTTTTTTTCCCGAGAGGCCGTTGTCGCCGCGAGGGCCTCCGACCACGAAGTCGCCGCCGCCATTGAGGTGAAGATGACTTGGCAAAAAGGACGAGGCCGCCCCGGCCAGTCCATTCTTTTCGACATCCGAGAGAGATTCCGCGAGGAACGGTAAAAATGTGCGATGCTGATCCTCCATAGCGACACCTTGAGCATGCTGAATGCTGAGCACGAGCTTACGCCAAGCAATCACGCCGCTATCGTCGGTGATATCGACGAGCACCTTAAAGTCCGGGCCGAAACGGTGGGGGAATGTTTTGCGGAATTCCAACACGCGGTTGCCAATGTGGTGGGCGAGCCAGTGTGCGGGTGGTAGGTGATTGGTTTCGGGGCGGGAGGTGGCGTATCCGATGACGATATTTTGGTCATCCGAGTATGGGCGGATCGAGGCTTCTTCCCACGAGAGATACTCGAGGCAGACGCGTTGGATGATCTCGAGTTTGTTCGGATCCGGTTCCCACTCTTCGCCATATCCCGCCTTCTTGTAGGCATCGCGAACGATGCTCGGGAAGTGGGGAAATTCCTCGTATTCGGAATTTTCCCAGCGTTCTTGGGCTATGCGGCCGTCGATGAAAACCGTGTTGTCATGGACGGCAACTTCGATGCCAACGAGGGAGCGTGCGGGTTGCTTGGGCGTTGGCAAAGGCCACTGGGCTTGGTCGACGATGCCGTTTGCGATGGCATCGGCAAGTCGGTCTGGATGTCCCGGAGAGACATATTCGGCGTGGTCGTGGGTTTTCATATAGGCAGTTTGATGATTCGGGCGTTGAGTTTTTTGAGGTCTTCGCAGGGGTCGTTTCCAACGATGGCGGCAAAGAAGAGCACACTGGAAAGGCTCTCTGCGAGGACCTCTGCGGGTTTTCCGACCCAACCGTCGGTGACCACCACAACGCGGCGAGGGCGTTTCGAAGCCTTGATGCCATTGAGATGTTCCAAGACGCAGTTGATGTCGGTGCCGAAGGTGTTCTGCAATTTGCATGTGAGGTTGCGAGGCTCCACCTCGTCAACGACGGTGGAGAACACAAAGAGACGCAGGAGTCCGAGTCGGTGTGGTCTTTGAAGAGCGGAGGCGAGCTTTGGCAGGGTGTTGCTCATCGAGCCACTGATGTCGAGATAGACATGGGCTACTGGGCGGGGAACGGGTTGGATGCGCGTTTCCAGCACAGAGCCCCTGTAGATGAGGGGCCATGCGCCGTGGAGTGCTCTCCAGGCGGGAATCCTACGATCACGCGGCTGGGGCAGGACAGTTTCCACAAGGCGGAGCGACTCGACCCGTGCGAGTCGGCGGGTTGCATGCGAGTTGGCGGTATGGACGCCCGCCTGGTTGAGGATTTTCTCAAACGCCTTTCGTAGCGTGTCGGAAGTTGGTGCTGATGTGCTCAATTGCCAGGACTGCGAGGACGAACCCTGGTCGCGGCCTGAGAGGATGCGGTCGGGGCGGGGCCATTTGCTCACGATGTCGCGAATGGCTTGGCCGAAGAAGGGGTCGTTCTCTTCCTGATGTCCCTGATTGGTATGGTTTCCGATAAGGGTGCAAGCGGGATTGGCCTTGTCCTGCAATGTCTGGATGAGGAGTTCAAAAACCTCGAGATAGGTCACGCCGACTCCCTCTTTGCCGTAGAGCAGTTGGATGATCCGCTTTTCACCGGGGGAAGCGTCTGGCGCATATCGCAGCCGTGACGGCCAACCAGTGGGCGGGCGCAGGAGGCGTGCCGGAAAGTCCTTGGCGCTATTGATGGCGGTGAAGAAGGACCAGTAGCGCTCCTCGCGGAATTGGTGGCAGAGGATGGCGTTGATGACGGCATCGAAGGCGATATTGTGGGCCTTGGTCGGACGCGGAAAGAGGCGGGTGTGGCCGAGAACCACATGGTGGAGTTCGTGTAGAACGAGCATGAGGAGGTGCTCGTCGGTGCGGCAGTAGTCTGCGATGAAGCCGGGGTTCAGCCGGAGGCGGGGACGGGTCACGCAATCGACGCAAGCTGTAGGAATCGATTCATCGGTGACGATGTCGAGCAGGGAAAGGAGTTCCTCCATCTGCCAAGTGGCGGCGGGGACAACGCTGAAGATGCGGGCTCGGATGTGGTTGGGATTCATGTTCCGGCCTCCCATGATTCAACGGTGAAAGGTCTTTGCGAAAAGATGTGCCGTGCGGAGTAGTCCGGCTGGCGCGAGCGCACATAGATTTCGCCGACGCGGCGGGACAGGACGGCGAGGCTCCTGGCGGCGTCCGCGAGATGGCAGGACTTGCCAATACCTTCCTCCAATTCGACTCCGATCAGAAATGCCGGGAGCGCCAGCATGGCTTTCTCGACTTCTTCGAGCTGAGGAATGTCGTGAAGTCCGAGTGCAAAGACCGGACGGGCGAGTTGGGATTTGGTGAGTTTGATTTTTGGCGGTTTGATTTGGAATAGGATGAATTGGCCCGCCACGAGGCGGACGATGGATTCGAAATTGGTCCGGGGCGGGACGCTCATGTTGTT
>CAMDOJ010000122.1 GCA_945903555.1 Chthoniobacter flavus | reverse complement strand
ACGGCCCAGTCTATGAGGAATCCATCTTCATCGAGGCCTGGGAGTCCCAAGGGAAGCGAGGTGAAGCCGAGTATCATGTGCACGAAGAAAAGCCGAAGCAAGCATCGGGGTATCAGTTCCAAATGGACTAAATATACAATACACGAACTCTACACTCGACAGATGTAGGGTCCGAAATTAGTGTATTAACTATGAACGACCATCCTCTGTGGGATTATTTAGAAAAGCTGACCGGTGAGCGAATCGAACAGGTTAAAATGGAGGCCGCCAGCTTGCCGCTTTATCTCCGGGAGAGGTATGCGCTGTGGAAGGGGGCGGTTTTTGGCAGGGAGTTTGTTTTTGCCGTGGACCAAAGCAGCGAGGAGTCTCCGACGGCTACGGAATTTGCAAACCACTCCACTCTTTTGTCCCAAACTTTGGGTGCGCCTCTGGCCTTGGTGCTGCCGAGCGTCTTGCCCGCGTTGAGGCAAAGGCTGGTGGTGGCGGGTGTGCCGTTCGTGGTTCCCGGAAGCCAAGCATTCCTGCCCCTAGCCTTGATTGATCTGCGGGAGCGCCAACCCCGACCATTCCACGAGAAAGGGCATCGCCTGACACCCGCCGCACAGACGGTGCTGCTTTACCACCTTCAGAAGGAATCGTTGGAAGGTTGGCCGCTCAAGCGCATTGCGGAGGCGGTGGGTTACTCGGCGATCATGCTCACGCAAGTGAAAGCCCAACTGACGGCGCGAGGTCTCTGTGCCGGTAAAATCGAGGGTCGCACGACGAGACTGCATTTTCTCCACCAGGGCAGGAACCTGTGGGACACGGCCCTGCCATTCCTCGCAAACCCCGATCGGCATTTCCACTGGGTGCGCTGGGAAAACCCTGGAGAGCCTGCGGTGCTGGCTGGTCTAAGCGCACTCAGCACAGCCACCCTAATCGCCGCGCCACGCATCCCTACCTATGCCATCCGCAGCAAGGAATACCAGGCCCTCTTGAAGCGGGGAGATATCCACAGAACATCCCAGCGGGACGAAGCGAATGCCTGCATAGAGGTATGGAGCTACGATCCCCGACTGCTCGCGTCGGAGGGGAAGGTAGATGCATTGTCGCTCTACATCACCCTGCGCGACTCGCCTGATGAGCGTGTGCAGCAACAACTCGAAACACTTCTAGAGGTTGTGCCATGGTCCAAGGAATAGAAACCTTCCGCGCGGCATTCCGGGGTTTCGAGGAGTGTTTCGTGTTAATCGGTGGAGCGGCCTGCGACGAGTGGTTTGCAGGCCAGAGCCGGGAGTTTCGCCCGACGAAAGACCTCGATCTGGTCTTGATCATCGAGGTGCTCGATGCCCGCTTCGTTACGACCATGCGCCTATTTCTCGGGAAGGGCGGCTACCGCATACGGGAGAAATCCACGGGCAACCCAGAACTCTACCGTTTCGCCGAGCCGACCAACTCTCAATTCCCAGCGCAAATCGAACTCTTCAGCCGAAGCCAGGAAGCTTTGGACTTTTCTCCGGGGGAAGTGGTGCCGGTCTTTGTGGACTCCGACCACCACAGCCTCTCGGCCATTTTGTTGCAGGAGGATTATTACAACCTTATCCGAACCCATCAGGACGATCGCGAGGGGCTTCGCGTCGCCAATGCCACGGCGCTCATCCCGCTCAAGGCCTACGCCTGGCTAGACCTCAGCCGCCGCAAAGCAGAGGGCGAAAGGATTGACTCCAAAAACATATCCAAGCACCGCTCAGACGTCTTTCGTCTGGCAGCGACCCTGCCCGGCGAGCCTGGGCCTGAGTTGCCCGCGCCCGTGCTGAGCGATCTCCGGCGTTTTCTTGAAGCCTTTCCGCTGGGCTCCGACCAGTGGCCCGCAATCCGACAAGCAGTGAAAGACACGCTGGGATCGGACATACGACCTGCCGCTCTTCTCGAAGCGTTGAAACTCTATTTTCGAATCAACTGACCGTCCAAAAATGATCCGCATCACCCAATAAAACCTCGAATCCTACCTCAGGGGCGCTGCCGTTCACCTGCGTGGAGCGATTCATGTGGGGAACTACAAGCAGTGCATTTTTCCCTCTGCTGTTCTACTAGCGGCTGAGCGATGTCTTCGATGAGGAATTCGCTTCACCTCTTCGCTGCGAGCGATTACTCAACCATCATTACTTAGGATCGACACGGGTTTTCCAATCAGGCTCGGGTTAAAGACGCGCTTGTAGGGAACTGACGAACTCGTCGCCATTGATCCCTTCATTTGCTTGGCTCGTCGAGGCACATGGGCTTCACTGAAGCTTGCAGAGATCGGACTGCCAGAACCTCCCGATGATCTTCTTTTGAATCCATCTGAAACTACTTCCCGTCTCACCTCAGGAGACTGACAGACTTACACCGCCTTGTTACGCCGTATCTGCGAACCGCGAAGGAAGGCCCTCTTCGGCTACGGTCCGACTTAAGACTTATAAACTTAATGCTTAAAACTTGCTTCCTCCCCCCGTAGATGTCCTACCGGCTGTTTTAGGATGTTCCCCGAAATGATCGCAAAACTATTCCATCTCCTCCTTGCTAGGTCTGCTTTCATTCGCCCGCTGCTCGGCTTCCAGAGACGGTTTACGTGGCAGAGCGAATTCCTCTTCGTGCCAGCAAAGCCGCCTCTCCGCTATGACACGATCCGTCGCCCTATGACAGGGGTGGCGATTGAGCGAGTCACCAGAAACTTGAATTCTCGGAGCCTATGAAAAGACGAGAATTCCTTTCGCTCCTTGGCCTATCCTTTGGCTCGGTTCTGATCCCCGCACCGGTGGCGAGATTAATCCGCGATACCTGTGTCCTGAACCAGCAATCGTTGATTATCCCGACACGCTCCAAGAACCCTGCTACCCTCCTTACCGCGGTTTGGAATGGGGTTGCGTTCACAATTCATTACGGCGATCCGGATGAGGAACCACCATTCCCCTCCTGGGGAGAGTTCATCGAGCGGCATTGCGTAGACTTTGACCATCCCAAACATCGTGCCGATTTTTTAGAGAGTTTCCTTGGGTGGGACAGGAGGTCTGGCGAAGCGGAGCCATCGATCTCCTTTGGGAGCGATATCACTGGAAGTGCAAAACAATACTACCTCGATTGGGACTATGAGTTGAAAGAAAGTCCGACGGCGCTCGCCTACAATTACCTTGAGGAATTGCCGCTCTGCGACCCGGACAAGCAATTCTCCGGTGAGCCGCTGGGCGAACTTTCATTCATTGAGGGTGACCGACCTGGCTCGAACCTCACCTGTGTGGATGCCCCCGACTACGCCACTCTGGCATGCCTCCAGCATCGCCTCATCGAACTTGGCGAGGATGTCAAAATCGAGATTCTAGCCTGCTCCTGATGGAACCATGAAAAACCAACACAGCAACTCTTCTGCCACTCGGCGCCTTGGGATGGGGGTAGCGACGGGATTTGTGGCCCTCGCTTTTGGGTGCGCGTCCCCGGAGCCTCCGCCTTCGCCCGCGCCTGCCTCCTACTCGCCGCCGCCCATATACAGTCCGGCCGATGATCCGCAGCCTCACTACACGATCCTCGTGGAATCTTCCCCGCCCGGCGCGAGGATCGAGTTCAACGATGCATTTGTGGGCATGACACCCTGCCGGATTCGCGTGCCGGGAGGGGTCGGCAGAAAATTCAGCTCCGGCAAAATCCTCGGTCATGATTTCAAAGCCCTTCCACTGCCGTCGGGCGGCTCGACACAGATCAAGCGGTTCGATGCAGGAAGCGATATTCCCGAGCACCTCTTCTTCGATATGAGGCTTTCTTACCGATGAAGAACTTCTTTCGAATCACAATGGCGGGCATGATCGCTCTGCTGGGCGCCAACCTCGCATGCCTTGCCCAGGAGACAGGAGAAATCCACGAAGTCGAAGTCGTGGGGGAGGGGACTGATGTGGAGAGCGCCCTCCAGGCGGCCTTTGTGAAGGCGCTCCAGAGCACGATCGGCGTGGTGGTGCACAGCCAGACCACCGTTAAAAACTACGAACTCACGGAAGACCTTTTGCGCGTCCTCACCAATGGCTGCATCGAGTCCTACCAGGAGCTATTGAACCAGTCGCAAAACGGCGTGACCCGTGTGGCCATCCGCGCCCGTGTGAGACGCGGAATCGTAGCCGATTTTTTGGGAGTGCAGAGAGTCAAGCGCCAGGTCGATCTCAATGACGAATGGGCCCGACTCAGCACCGCCGCTCGCGGCCGAGAACAAGCCGTGCAGATGCTCCGAAGCCTCGTCTTGGGGATCAGCCCGAAGCTCTACAAGGTGACTCTGATCGACCTCCAAAGCGGCGCCGAGGTCGGTGTCGATGCCAAGCCGCTTCCCTTGCTGGAGCAGGCCAAGGACTCCACCGTCTACGCCACCTGGGCGGCCCTCATCACGCCCGACCTTGATTTTTGGGACAACGAAGCCGTACCCATGATTGCAAAATGCCTGCAAGCACTCAGCGAGCGCAGTGGTGATCTTTACATCCGAATGGAAAGTGAAAGACCCGAGGCCGCCTTTTACGAAGGCCCTCCTGCCGGGTTCGATGGCCAGTTCACAGCCGCCCCGCTGCGGCGCTGGCAAAAAATCCCGCGCTACGGCTCGCTGCCATGGGAGAATGCCGCACCGGTTCCCGATGTGCATTCCGCGCCGCACCGCATCGCCCTCCAGAGAAACTCCAAGGACGCCACCGGCATGGCGCTTTCCATTTACCACCTCGGCTCCGAGGCGTTTCGCTCCCTGCTTGCAGAAACCGCCCGTCTCGACAACGAGCCGCTTTTTCTCCGCGCCAAACTTCAGCTCGATAGCGGAGTGGAGGTCGTGAGGCTCATCGGCCAGCGTTCGCCAATCCTCGCTCCGATGGCCATCCCATGGACCGGTGCGCCCGACGCTCGGTATTTTGGTCCTCTCTTTCCTGTGGGCTGGATGAATGGCGGATGGTCGCCCAAGTCGGCTTGGCCAAAGTGGGAGGGCGTTGTGCTTGCGACCTCGAATGTGCCGGGATTCGATTCGTTTTTGGTGGCGGATGGAATGGTTCAAAGGGCCGACGGAGCCTACAGGGATGCCCTCGAAAAACTCATGCGCGTCCAGCGAGGACAGAGATACAAAGACGCTCCCGCCCGGTTTGAATTCGATACCGGTATCGTCGTGCCGATCACCTTTCGCCTGCGAATCGACGACTTGAGAAAAGTCAAAGGCCTGCTCGTCGACATCGTGCCAAGCCAGCAGGAACTCCAAGTGGAGTTGGCCAAAATCACGAAATGAGAAACGTAGGTCTGCTCCACAAGAAAATGACCCCGCCAAGCTTGAGTTTTATGCGCATAGAAAAACGCTTCTCGACCCTCTTGTTAAGGAAATCTAGAATCTATTCAATCAAGGTTGCCCCAACTTAAAACTTAATGCTGAAAACTTAAAACTCCTTTCCCATGGGCTTCACCTACCGCA
>CAMDOJ010000121.1 GCA_945903555.1 Chthoniobacter flavus | reverse complement strand
TGAGGGCTTCAGAGGTAGGTTTTAAGCGGTTTCCCGAGGCTGTAGCGGGGAGGGGGAGATGGCGTGCGATACAGGGTGTTTGCGCAATGAACGCATCGAACGAAACACCGAGCTACCGATGAGGGTAAGGTGAAGTTTTTTTTGATTTTTTGGGCTACGAAAACGGACTCAAAAATGCAGGGGAAAAAACGTGATGTTTTTTGCGACAATTTGCGACAAACTTTTCCCAATAACCCCCAACTTATACAAACTCCCTTGTTTTGAAGTGAGGCCCGCAGAGCTAGGTTTTAAGCGGTTTCCCGAGGTGGGATAGGGGTGGGGGAGATGGTGCGCGATACAGGGTTCGAACCTGTGACTTCTTGCGTGTGAAGCAAGCGCTCTACCGCTGAGCTAATCGCGCTAATAACCTAATATAGAATGGTTTAAAAATAGGGCGCTTTGTTTATTTGAAAGCTTTGTGACTCGGTTTTGTAACCGAGATCGAAGGCCGCAACCCCGAAATTCTGATGTCATGCTAAAACCTCCAATCGCATCGTCAAGCAGAATGGCGGCAATGTCAGCCCGAATGCAGCAGATTTAACCACAACCGACCAAAGGGAGATAGATTGCCGAAGGCAACTCCGTAGGATTGAACGCAGTGAGTCAAAGGACATAACCGAGAAGGCTGGGAGCCTTTGAGGAAGGGCAACCCTGTTGGCCCGCAGTGCGAGCCGAGCGGGGGCGAGCGAGTCAAAGAGCACAGAGTTTTAGTTATTTGCAACTCAAGGAGCGTTCTCTGCTTTGTTTAAGCAATAAGATCCATAAATCACTTCAGCGCATCCTTTAAATTTAAATCACTGCGTTGACTAGTTGCGGTGCCTTTGACATTCATTCCTCGCTCCACTTCCATTCTGTCATTTTGTCTAAAAGCTGTTTGCGCTAAAAATCTCACGACTGTCTTGTGACTCGTGATCGGTGATTCGGTCTTCATTGCGCTCTACGCTTCGAGTTGGAACCCTAAAAGAAAAACCCAAGGCGATGCTGAAGCACCTACCTTGGGTTTTTGGGTTAGATTTTGCGCTGTTCTTTTACTGGCAAGCCTCGCATTCGCCGCCGTTACGCATGGCTTCGATCGAGCAGGCCATTTTTTGATCTTCGGTGAATTCGGGCTTGGGCCCTGCGACGACGCCGCGGAGTTCCTTTTTCACATTGGTGGTTGGGCCTTCGATGCTGGACGCTCCAAGCGTGCGGAGGTAGTAGGTCGTTTTGAGACCTGTGTGCCAGGCACGGCGATACATGCGGCTTGTGACTTTGAGGTCAGGCTCGCCGATGAAGAGGTTGACGGACTGTGACTGGTCGATCCACTTCTGGCGGCGTGCGGCGGCATCGATGACGAAGTCGAAGGGGATCGTAAAGACGGTCCGATACTTTTCGCGGAGAGAATTTGGGATATTCTCGATGTTGCCGAGTTCACCCTCGAAGTATTTGATTTGCTCGAGCATCTGGCTGTCCCATTTGCCGATCTTTTTGAGATCCTGAACAAGCTCTGTGCAGAGGATGGTGAATTTGCCGCCGAGGTTCTCTTTCGCGTAGAGGTTTTTGTAGTTGGGTTCGATGCACGGCGTGGTTCCCATGATGTTGGAAATCGTCGCTGTGGGCGCGATGGCCAAGACGTTGGAGTTACGCATTCCGTGGGTTTTGATTTTTTCACGAACGGGGGTCCAATCCATCTGTCCACCGCGAGGCACGTCGATTTTGACTCCGCGTTCACGCTCGAGGATGTCGATGCTGTCTTGGGGCAGGATGCCGCGATCCCACTTGGATCCGCGATAACTGCTGTAGGCGCCGCGCTCGGCGGCTAGGTCGCTTGAGGCGGAGTAGGCATGGTAGGCGATGGCTTCCATGAACTCGTCGTTGAATTCCACGGCTTCCTTGGAGGCAAATCCCACGCCGCGCTTGAAGAGGGCATTTTGGAGTCCCATGATGCCGAGGCCGATCGGACGGTGGCGCATGTTGGAGCGCTTGGCGGCTTCGGTCGGATAGAAGTTGATGTCGATCACGTTGTCCAATGCGCGGATGGCGATTTGGATTGTCTCGCGGAGCATGTCGTGGTCGAGGGACCCATCGCCGCGCAAGTGCGAGTCGAGTACGACGGAGCCCAAGTTGCAGACAGCGGTTTCATCCTCACTGGTATTGAGGGTGATCTCGGTGCAGAGATTCGAGGAGTGGATGACGCCGACATGATCCTGTGGGCTGCGAAGGTTGCAGGGGTCCTTAAATGTGATCCACGGATGCCCTGTCTCGAGGAGCATTTTGAGCATCTCTTTCCAGACTTCGATGGCAGGAAGTACTTTGGAGCTGATCTTACCTTCTGTGGCGAGGCCTTCGTAATAGGTGTAGCGCTCTTCGAATTTGCGCCCGTAGATCTCATGGAGATCGGGGACTTCATTTGAGCGGAAGAGGGTCCAGTTTTCACGGGCCTCCATGCGTTTCATGAACAAATCAGGCACCCAGTTCGCGGTATTGAGATCATGAGTGCGGCGGCGGTCATCGCCTGTGTTGCGGCGGAGTTGGAGGAAGTCCTCCATGTCGCTGTGCCATGTCTCAAGATAGGCGCAACCAGATCCACGACGCTTGCCGCCTTGGTTGACGGCTACGAGTTGGTCGTTGTGCAGCTTGAGGAAGGGGATCACGCCTTGGCTTTCGCCGTTCGTGCCCTTGATGTAGCTTCCAGTACCGCGAACGGTCGTCCACGATCCACCGAGTCCGCCTGCCCATTTAGACAAATAGGCATTTTCCGCGATGCCGCGTTGCATGATGGATTCGATCGAGTCATCGACTTTGTAGAGGTAGCAGCTCGAAAGCTGGCTGTGCAGTGTACCAGAATTGAAGAGCGTGGGCGTGCTCGAGCAAAAGCGCCGGCTTTTATAGAGATTGTAAAGGCGGATGACCCAGTCTTCGCGGTTGCCGGGTTCTTCGAGGAAGAGACCCATGGCCACACGCATCCAGAAAAACTGGGGCGTTTCGAGACGGCGGGTTTGTTTGCGCGTCTTATCTACGATGAGGTAGCGATCGTAAAGGGTCTGAATCCCGAGGAAGTCGAAGTCCATGTCGGCTGAGGGGTCGATGGCATTAGCAAGAGCGTCGATGTCGTAGCTGAGCATCTTGGGCGTCAGGCGCTCAATCGTCACGCCGGAGCGCAGATAGCTCTTGAAGGCCTTGCGGTGGGCCTCGCGGAGTCCTTCGATGCCGTCGCGCATGATTTTCCAATCCAGCACCTCTTCATAAATGTAGGAGAGCATGATGCGGGCGGCGAACTTCGCAAAGTCCGCATCACGTTCGATGAGGGTGCGTGCATTGAGGATGATCGTGCTCTTGAGGATGTCTTCATCGACTTCGGAGGCGAGCGAGCGGCGGAGTTCGCGTTCGATTTGAAGTTGGTCGAGGTTCAAATCCAGGCCGATCATGGCAAACTGGATGCGGCGCTTGAGCTCGGATCCATCCCAGAAAACTGTCTGTCCATCACGTTGAGTGACGACGATGAGGGAGTCTTGGGTTTCTTTGACCTCGGATTCGGGTGCGGCATTGGTTACCGTATCTTCGCGGTGGCGGCTGCGTTGGGCGCGGTAGAGGATGTAGCTTTCGGCGACCTTGTAGAAACCTTGGCGCATCAATTCCTCTTGTACGATGTCTTGCACGTCCTCGATGTGAACGAAGGCATTGTCACGGAGGCGCACACGCTCTGTCACTCCACGAGCGATGGCGATGGCCCCTTCGGCATTTTCCTTCATCGACAAGAAAGCTTGGCGGCATGCTTCTTCGATCTTGGATGGCATCCATGGGACGACATTGCCATTTCGACGGATGAGCCTGACGGTGAGGGGGGCG
Organism: Chthoniobacter flavus; assembly: GCA_945903555.1. GTDB lineage: Bacteria > Verrucomicrobiota > Verrucomicrobiia > Chthoniobacterales > Terrimicrobiaceae > UBA967. The sequence goes on along the minus strand of CAMDOJ010000121.1, from coordinate 1,564 downwards.
GCCTCCGGATAGGAGTTGGGATTCAAGGATGAACGGACAGAGCGCTTAAAAACAAGGCTCTTGGCGACATCGTGAGCATCGTTATCGATGAGGGCTTTTTCGATCAGAAGGGAAAGATCGTGCTCGGAGAGACGCAGTCCACCCGACTCGCGGGCTTGTTCGATCAAGCGGGAGGCCACGGAGTGGGCTACGCTGGAGACGAATACGCGATTCTCTTCATTGAAGATGTTTTTTTCTTCGCGTGAGAGGAGGAGATCCGTGAGGGCTTGGCCGATTTCGTCGGCGACCTTCGAGAGATCGAATCCCGATTCTTCGCCAGAGCTACGGGTGACGGTGATGCCGGTGTGCGTGTGGGCTTCGAGGGTGAGTGAATCGCGCCAGGAGTATTCGGGCTTTTGGTCGCGTGGAGTCGTAACGAGGCGCTTGAGCGCCAGATCTTCATCTAATGACAGGAGACGGGGCATGGGTATGGTTTTGGTTCAGGGGTTGGAGATTAAAGGTCGTCGTCGTTGACGCCCGCGAGATCAAGTCCGCGGCGGTATTCTGTAACGCGGCCTTCGAAGAAGTTGGTTTCCTTTTTGATTTCCATCATCTCGGAGAGCCAGGGGAGCGGATTGGTGAGTTCCCTATGGAATGGCTCGAGACCAACCCCTACCAAGCGACGATCACCGATGAAATCGATGTAGCTGCAGAACTCGTCGGCAGTGAGGCCTACGGCCGCAACGGGCAGGCAATCGCGGATGAATTGTTTTTCAAGGGTGATGGCTTCAGCCATCGTTTGGCGGAGTTCCTCGCGGAAGGACTCGGTCCAGATTTCGGGGTTCTCATCGACGAGGTCTTGGAACAACTGGCGGAGGAGCTCGATGTGGTTCGACTCATCGCGGAGCGTGTAGCTGAACATCTGGCCGATGCCGGGGAATTTGTTTTGGCGGTAAAGCGCGAGGATCATCCCGAACAAACCGTAGAACTGCGTGCCTTCCATGCACTGACCGAAAAGGAAGATGTTTTTTGCAATCGCAAATTTGTTTTCCAAAAGCGTGAGATCCATATCCCGTCGGAGTGCGCGGCTATTGCTAACGACAAAATCCGTTTTGTTTTTGATCGTCTTCACATCCTCAAACATGGCTTCGCATTCGTGCGGATTGATGCCCAATGAGCTGATCATGTAGACGAGCGAATCCGCGTGGATATTTTCCTCTTGGGCGTGGCGACCGAGTACCAGCTTGAGTTCAGGCGCTGTGACCGCTTCACGGATCACATGCAGAATGTTGTCACCCACGATGCCTTCGGCTGCAGAAAAATAGCCGATTCCCATTTTGATAATCCAGCGATCCACCTCGGAGATAAAGCCGCTCGTATCCCTCCAATGCTCGCAATCCTTCTGCATCTGGATGTCTTCTGGTTCCCAATGGTTCGCCTTCATCTTTTTGTAGATGTCGTAGGCCCATGTGTATTTTAGCGGAAGCATGTTGAAGAACATCGTCTGCCTTCCATTGATGACGCGCTTCGCTGACAGAGCGGCTTCGGCTTTGTCGCGGTCGAGGATGAATTGTCTATCACCGAG
>CAMDOJ010000120.1 GCA_945903555.1 Chthoniobacter flavus | reverse complement strand
TGCATCACACGGTCAAAGGCGCCGCGGTTCACCACGAGATCACGCTGGACTGGAAAGGCGTCGGCTCTGAATGGCTCGATGGTGATGGTGTCGCCATCATTGAACTTCCTCATGTAAACTTGGCAAGTCGTGCCACGACCCGGGCCGTGAGGAACACCATTGATGGTCAGCGAACAAGTGCCGCAGATGCCCTCTCGGCAATCCGAGTCAAACTGGATGGGCTCAATATTTTTTCCCGTGAGATTGGCATTCACGATATCAAGCATCTCGAGGAATGAGGCGTCTGCTGGGATGTTATCCGCTTCGTAGCTTTCCAGAGTGCCAGGTGCCTTTGCATCCTTCTGCCGCCAGACTTTGAGGTGGAATTTCATAGGGAGCGATTATTTATAGCTGCGGGTGGCCAGTTTGACCTTCTCGTAAACGAGGGGCTCTTTGTTGAGTGTGGGTATCTGATTCTCTCCTCGGTATTCCCAAGCGGAGACGAACGCATATTCGTCATCATTGCGGAGCGCCTCACCCTCGGGCGTTTGGTATTCCGTACGAAAGTGACCGCCACAAGATTCATTGCGAGTGAGAGCATCGCGGCACATCAACTCGCCAAACTCAAGAAAGTCGGCGACACGCCCGGCACGCTCGAGTTCCATATTAATGCCATCAGGAGTTCCAAGAATTTTTAGGTTTTTCCAAAACTCAGCGCGCAATTTTTGAATCTTATCGATGGCGAGATTGAGACCGTCTTCGCTACGAGCCATACCGCAGTAATCCCACATAATGAGGCCGAGCTCACGGTGGAAACTATCAACCGTGCGGTTGCCTTTAATATCGAGTAATTTTTGGACTTTCTCCTTTGTTTCCTCGATGGTTTTTGCAAAGGCGGGATGCTTGGGATCGACCTTCTTACCGAACTGAGAAGTCATGTAGTTGCCAAGTGTGTAGGGAATCACAAAATACCCGTCAGCAAGCCCCTGCATGAGTGCGCTTGCACCAAGGCGGTTCGCTCCGTGGTCGGAAAAATTCGCCTCACCCAGCACGTGGAGGCCGGGAATATTACTCATGAGGTTGTAGTCCACCCAGAGACCACCCATCGTGTAATGGACGGCAGGATAGATGCGCATTGGCCGCTCGTAGGCATTCTCGCCGGTGATGTTTTGATACATCTCAAATAGGTTGCCGTAGCGTTCCTCGATGGTTTTGCGACCGAGACGCTTGATGGCATCGCTGAAATCAAGATAAACACCTAGACCGCCAGGTCCGACACCCCTGCCCTCGTCACAGACCTCTTTCGCCGAGCGAGAGGAAATGTCACGCGGAGCGAGATTGCCGTAGCTAGGGTATTTCCGCTCCAAGAAATAATCTCGGGCCTCTTCGGGAATCTGCGAGGGTTCCTTACCGCAATCTTCCTTGCGCTTGGGCGACCAGATCCGCCCATCATTGCGAAGCGATTCACTCATTAAAGTGAGCTTGGACTGGTAGTCACCACTCACAGGAATGCAGGTCGGATGAATCTGCGTGAAGCAGGGATTCGCAAAAAAAGCCCCGCGTTTATACGCGCGGAAAGTCGCCGTCACATTGCATCCACGGGCATTCGTGGAAAGGTAAAACACGTTTCCATATCCACCGGAGCAAAGAAGGACCGCATCGCCAGCATGACTCGATATCTCGCCAGTCGTGAGATCGCGAACGACGATACCCTTGGCGTGGCCGTCGATCAGAACGAGGTCGAGCATTTCCGTCTTAGGATACATCTTCACTGATCCCCTAGCGATCTGTTGACTCAGGCCTGAGTATGCCCCAAGCAAGAGTTGCTGGCCAGTTTGACCGCGGGCATAAAAAGTACGAGAAACTTGAGCGCCTCCGAAGGAACGGTTGTCCAGCAATCCTCCATATTCACGGGCAAAAGGCACCCCCTTCGCAACACACTGGTCGATGATGTTATTGCTCACCTCGGCGAGGCGATGGACATTAGCCTCGCGGGAACGGAAGTCCCCGCCCTTAATTGTGTCGTAGAAGAGTCTGTAGGCGCTGTCGCCATCGTTTTGGTAATTCTTCGCGGCATTGATGCCGCCTTGCGCAGCGATGGAGTGCGCGCGGCGCGGGCTGTCTTGATAACAGAAGCACTTCACGTTGTAGCCTTGTTCCGCCAGCGTCGAGGCGGCCGAAGCCCCAGCCAGCCCCGAGCCAACAATGATGATGTCGAACTTCCGCTTGTTAGCTGGGCTCACAAGGTTCGCGTTATTTTTGTAGGTCGTCCACTTTTCGTCGAGGGGACCTGAGGGAATGTGTGCGTCGGGTGTCATTGTGCTAATCCTTTCCCCAATCCGAAAAATAAAACAGAGATCGGTATGGAAACGTATCCAACGAACAACAGCCAGGCAATCGCGCGACCAGCGAGTTCATAGTTGGAGCGAATGCGGCGGTTGGTTATGCCGAGGGTTTGAAAAAGACTCGCAAGCCCGTGGCTGAGGTGGAAGGTGAGAAGAAAAAGCCCGACCACATAAATTGCGACCACCGGACCATTACTAAATCCCTTCACCATCATCGCATAGACATTGTGAACTTCCTGTCCATTCAACTGGGTACGCATCACTTGATAGGACGGATCAACCACCCGAACAGTGAAGTGCGCGAGGTGGAAGATCACAAACGAGAGTACCACCAACCCACTCAGTCGCATCGTACGGGCGAAGACCGTCGTTTTGATTGGATCCGCAGCAATGTATTTTTTGGGATTCGAACGTTGATTCTCCTTCCACAAGAGCATGGTGAAATAAATGTGCCCCACGAGAATGCCCAACAACCCGATGCGGATCACCCAGAGCGCAGGTCCGAGATCATGCAACTTCTGTGCATACGCATTAAGAACATCCGGCCCCAGAAAGACAGTCATATTCCCGAGCAAATGCCCGAGAACGAAGAACACAAGCAGGATGCCGGTCGCAGCCACGATGGTTTTTTTCCCGATAGATGAGAACATCCAAAGCAGAATGGGATTGGTCCCGGAACGCGCCGAGGAAGATGGTGAGGTAATCATTATTTGCTAGGAATTAATTTAGAATAGGAAATGCCAGTTAGTCGATGCAAAGAAAATGGTGTTTTTTCCTTAATATTTTACGACTACCAGGTCGAAAAAGGTACTCGAGCGAGACAGGAGTTGTAATACCTCTGATCATCCGACACTTCCCGACCTATCCAATCGGGCAAGGCAATCACTTGATCGACGTGGTCTAACTCGACCTCCGCAACGACCAACCCCTCGTTTTCCGCATGGAACTCATCAATCTCCCACTTCATGCCTTCATAAAACACATTGTAGCGCGTCTTCTCAATAAGCGGTCGGTAACAAAGCCCGAGCATCGTCTGCCCCTCCGAAAGAGGAATCAAATACTGCAACTCGGGACGGCTAATCCCCACGCGCGGCCCTTTGACTGTCAGGGTAGCCTTAGTTCCATCGATCCGAACCCTCACGCTGCGTCCCCCATCCGCACTCAAATAACCCTGCGAAATCCGGCGACCCGTTCCCGCCGCCGGCTCCCGCCACGCCTCGCTGGAGAGCAGGAATTTTCTTTCGATTTCAATGGGATGGCACATGGATGGATTCATAAAAAATAGGATGGGTTGCTTGAACGCGCCACACGAGCAGTTCAGCATTCAAAAAAAACGACTAACCCCGCGAGAAGGTTCGGCGCCGAATCGCCCCAGCGACCGGCGCCTCACCAAAATTATTTGCTGTTGTGAACCCCTGCAGCGACTTTCAGTCGAAGACCATTGAGGTGAATGAACCCCGTGGCATCGTCTTGGTCGTAAGCCTTCGTCGGATCCGCTTCCATCGTGGCGATGTGCGGATTGTACAGACTCACTGGGCTCTTGCGACCGGCCGCGTGGATGCCGCCTTTGTAGAGGCGCAAGCGCACTGTGCCACAGACGTTTTTCTGCGATTCCGTAACGAGCGCTTGAATCGCTTCGCGCTCCGGCGCAAACCAAAATCCATTGTAAACAAGCGTGCTGTATTTTGGAATGAGGCTATCACGCAGATGCATGACCTCGCGATCCATCGTCAGAGACTCCATCTGGCGGTGCGCAAAATGCAGGATCGCGCCACCTGGAGTCTCATAAACGCCACGGCTTTTCATGCCAACAAATCGGTTCTCGACCATGTCCACGCGACCAACACCATGCTTGCCTCCGATTTTATTGAGGAGGCGCATCACCGCGAGCGGGTTCAGTTTTTCTCCGTTCACTGCCACACAATTTCCGCGCTCGAAATCGAGTTCGATCATCTCCGCTTTATCAGGTGCATCCTCCGGAAGCACCGAGAGCGTCGTAAAATAATCACGATTTTTGAGGTCACCGGCATCAAACCAAGGATCCTCCAAAATTCCGGCTTCGTAGCTGATGTGAAGAAGATTTCGATCCATCGAGAAAGGCTTCTTCGAGTTCGCGGCAATCGGCACCCCGTGAGCCTCCGCATAGGCGATCATCTCTGCACGACCAGGGAACTTGTCTCGGAAGCGACTGTCACGCCAAGGAGCGATAACCTCGATCTCAGGAGCGAGCGCAGCAGCCGTGAGTTCAAAGCGAACTTGATCGTTGCCTTTGCCAGTTGCGCCGTGAGCAACCGCTGTGGCGCCCTCTGCACGAGCGATCTCGACCATGCGTTTCGCAATGAGTGGGCGTGCAATGCTCGTCCCTAAAAAATATTCCCCCTCATAGATTGCCCCCGCTTGGAGCATCGGAAAAATGAAGTCACGCGCGAACTCCTCTTGGAGATCGTCCACGTAGCATTTTTCCGCGCCCGTTTTAAGAGCCTTCTCTTCGAGACCGTCGAGCTCCTCGGCCTGGCCTACGTCTGCGCAGAAAGCGATGATCTCCGCTCCGTAGATTTCCTTAAGCCAATTTAGAATCACCGAGGTGTCTAAACCTCCCGAGTAAGCAACGACAATTTTTTTCATCGACGCGGATTCTCTCCGAATCCCGCACATTTCGCAATCCCCCGCATCACACAGACGCAAATTTCAACCGACCCTCAACTTTCAGTTGTCATACCCCGCGTTAGATTGTATAAAAAATGGAACTCCATGGCGGGGTAGCCAAGTGGTAAGGCACGGCTCTGCAAAAGCTGTATTCGTCGGTTCGATTCCGACCCTCGCCTCTCCCCTTCTTTGTTAACGACTTACAAAAAGAAGAAGGAGGTTCGTTACAACAAAGTTACAACATTTTCTCCGGCGTGTAATTTTTGATAGAAAAAGGAAAAGAGAAAAAACCCGTTCTTTATTTGCTGAAATAAAATCGATTTTTGCTTCAGAGAACACCTCAATACTCTATCGAACTTGTCGATTTGCTCACAGGTTAAACTGAATGTAACCTATCATGTTTTCAACGGGGCATAAGACAACAAGGTTGATCACTTGACGCAACCTGTGTGTAACCTCGACAAAAGATTCCTT
>CAMDOJ010000119.1 GCA_945903555.1 Chthoniobacter flavus | reverse complement strand
AAAAACGACTGGAAAACTATCTCCAGCTTCCTCTGGATAAATTTTCCCCACATCTTCCAAGTCATAACCTTTGTTATTAGCTACAGCCCAATCTCTGACTTCTTTCCATAGCCCCCAAGTCACTTCGTATTTTCCGATCTGGAAACTCTCGACTGCCTGCCCCGCCAACTCGCTGCCTTGCGGTAACGTTCCGCCTTGGATGGAGACCATCTCACTCAATTTGGATTGGCCTGTCGTTGCGCGGGGGTTACTTGCATTTTCTCCAAAAAACGAACTCGCGGTAGCGTTCATTCCCCATTGGCGACTTCCATCGGCACCAATTATCTCCACGGCATCGAATTCGTTCCATCCGTGAATACGTTTGGTATCGAGATGAATTTTGATCCGGTCGGATTTTACTCCCAGCACGGGCCACACAACCATATCCGTGGGAGCTAGTATGGGGTTTTTAACGCCCTCCCACAAGACGATCTCCACATTCTCATTTGAAAAGGCTGTGATTTTGCAAACGGCTCCGAGATTAAATGTTTCGCGAATTCGGATTTCGTCGATCTCAACCGCCTTGGCAAAAGAAACCTCCAACCATTCCGGGCCAGCATCTGGTTTGAGGGAGGCCCATGCCGTGGACAGGTCCCCAGCTTCCATCGTGTCGGGCGCTCCGGTAGCCTGCTCGGGGCCCCATTCCCGCTTGGGTTGAGCTTGAGCGACGGCATTGGCGATCAAAAAAAAGCCGAAAATTGCTAGAGATGGGATTTTTTTATTGGCCATGGCTTTTAGGGTAAGGCGGGAGTTCTCTTATGGAATGAGGTGGATGGCCAAAAATGGCGTCTTAAAGAGGTTTTTTGAAATCCCTCTCCCTTCCATGCGAGAGGCTTTTGCGATCAGCTTGGCAAAATCCGCGCGCTGGCCATCGGAATCGCTTCCGATGCTACCTAGGGCGATTTGTTCGATCTTGGTCCACGCGATATTTGCAGAGTCCGGAGAATGGCGGAGTTTCATACCAAAAGCGGCGACGGCGGCAACGAAGCGGAAGTCGACCGAGTTTTTGTCAAAGGACTTTGCCGAACCGTTTTCGAAACGAAAAACTGCGAGTTGGCACCGCTTGGACTCTGGTGGGCGATGGTGAATTTTCAGTGTCAATAAATCCCCGGTGTCAACCGGTTGATACTCGACGACCGCCTGGGTTCTTTGAAAATCCTTCGGGGCGGACTTCGGCTGCGACTTTCCGGCCGGGATGACTTCATAAAGCGCCGTGTGCTCAAGGGGAGAGGCGACCTTTGTTGTAAAGCGGATCGATTTTTCCGAATCCCGCTGATTTTCATAACCGATCAACCGGAAATAGGCTACTTGGGCTGGGTTGAATTGGACCTCGACTTTGACATTTTCGGCGAAGGCTTGCGCCCGAATGCCCACGCGAATCAACAAGTGATCTTCATTCCAAGGAGCTAGGCCGCTTTCGATATTCGTCGAAAAAGCCGCTTTGCCAGCCTGCTCTGCGTAGTTGTAGGTGAAAGCATTGATCAATTCCTCAATGTGGATGGAATCGGGCGGCGGAAGTTCGCTTTCAAGAATCTGAGCGCGGATTCTGGCATAGCCAGAGGGGTCGACGTCCAAGGAATACTCGGAGGCACGCTGGACCTTCGTATCAACTAGGCGCCCGCCAAAAGTGGCATTACGAATGTCCTTTTGATTTTCCTTGAGGGGAATTGTTTGCCCTGGCTTTTCCAACTGAGATGCCAGACCCGAAGCCGATCCGATCTCATCGGTCAACAAACCCTGCTCCGTCAAATCATGCTCTATGGGGCACTCGACGGACTTGGATTTTGATCGCGGTGGGATATCCTGTGGCGTGGTGTTTTTTGCCAAGGTATCAGTGCTTGGGTCGACGTGTGTTTTTAGATCCCCTGCCGGCTCCGTTATTGCATTCGTAGCAGATGAGGCGTCTGGCGCTTGAAGCTCCTCAAGCGACGCGATGGGCGCCTCCCCATTCTGGACCATGACTAATTCCGCAACAGAGGGTCGATAAACTAGGGTCGATAAAAACGCCACGCTCGCCGCTGCGGCCAACCCGAGAGGGAGACCCCAGCGGATCAGTGTTTTTTTTCTGCGGAACGCAGCTTGGTTTTCCTCGCAAGCTCGCAGGAGGTCGATGCGCACTTTCGCATCAAAGCACTCAGTAGAAGGCGGAAGATGCCCGAGCGTGCTCACCATCTTAATCGTATCCGTGAGATCAACTTGCAAATCATCCGACACCGCCAACTCGCGCTCAAATTCATCACGGGCGCCGCCAATTAACTCCCCAAGTGCATAGTCTGTGGTGCGGGTATCGCTCATAGTGTGGAAACGGGTTTCTGTTCGGTATTCCAAAGACGGCGGAGCGTTTGGAGCGCCTCATGGAGTTGCACTCCCACGTGAGAAACGCTCATTTTCATGACCTCGCTCATTTCCTTGTAGCTCAGATCGCCCTCAAACTTGAGGTTCACCAACTCGCGCTGGCGCTCGGGAAGTTGGGATACAAGCCCCCGCAGGCGCAGCGCATCCTCGACAGCCATGAGATTTTTTGCCGGAGAATCTTCCGCTGCCTCATGGTTTTCATCGAGGGGCTCCGAAGAAAAGCGGACAACTTTTCGGCGGTGATCCAAAGCGCAATTGCGGCAAACACAAAACAACCACGGAGCAAGGCGCGGCTCAAGAGCCACGAGATCCTGTCGGCTCAAACGAAGAAACGTTTCCTGCACAGCATCACGCGCCGACTCGATGTCCCCCGTGATTTCCTTGGCGTAACTAATAAGGACACGCTCGAAGCGCTCGATTGCAAATGGGATGATTTTTTCCGCTGTCATGGGAGGGTTCAACAGGTCAACGAAGAAAGCGGGATTTTATTAGCACTTTTTTTAGCCCAAAAAACTAAGCGAGGATAGAGTTTAAAAATCCCCTGTGTTAATTTGTGAGTAGTGATCCCAAATTTGCTAAATTGACCAGACCACTTCGTTCCATTCGCGACTCTCCAAAAATGGGCAAGCCATGCCCTTCACTTGGGAACCGTTTAAATGGATTCCCAAAGCGCACCCTTTGGGCAGACGCCGGCTTTCTCTATCTCGCGCCTTCGCTTCTAACTAAAATTCCTTAGCGGTTTTAATTTTCAGCGACGGGCCGGAGCACGACCTTGCGGAGATTGAAGGCTTTCCATGCGCTTGGATCGGCGCGGATGGTGAGATTCCATTCGCCATTTCCGGCGATGCGGATTTGGCCCAGGTTTTGCAACTCGAACTTTTTGCAATCTCCGGTGGCAACGAGGTTGGCGCCCATGATTGCGCTGACGAGTTGTTTGATTGGAGAGTGTTTATTCATTAAAAGTTAGTCCACCCTGTAGAATTCAATCGCGGTGAACTTGTTCATATTGACGACAGGCACGGTCAGTTTGCCGTTTTCTACTTTCAGCGTTTTGCTTTTGCTCACACTCACAACGACGTCTTGCCCAGTCTCCGTGCTGATGTTCTTGGTAATAATGCAGGCTTTGTATTTCGCCCCTTCGGGAAATCCTTCTCCACGGAAGTCCACTTTAGAGAATTCATTATTATAATATTTTCCATTCTGGATGGTGGAAGGAATGGACACATGGGTCCAAGACTTGTCATTGGCACCACCTGAATACACGAGGACGGTGAAGGTTTTCTTGCTGCGGTTGTAGGAGGAGATTTTGTATTGCTCGTTACCAGTCCAGCCCGGCCCAGCAACAGCGATATCATTGCCCTCCTCGCCCGCAATAGCATGGCGGATGACCTCGTCCGTGCCGCCTGCGATCTGCGCATACCAACGCCAGACATAATAATGCAGATGATTGGGGTCGGGCGGGTTGATGTAGTCCTTAATCTTGAAGGATTGGTTAGCCTTCTGGATCTTGAAATCGCAATCCGTTCCCTTCAGCCCCATCTTGGTGGTCACAATATCCGGCCCTTGGTCATCTGCGGGAATCACTTTTCGGCGGGCGAGTTGTTTGATCCTTCCGTTGTAATCGCGCCGCTTGGTGAGCCCCATTGACCAAGAACTTTCGTTATCCGACCACGGGAGGTTGATGGTGTTGAGTCCGCGTTCGAGGCATTTTCCTAGGATCGTGACCGTTTTGTCGTAGGCATCCTTTTCATTTTTGACCCCATCCCCATTCACATCCACGGCGTTGTTGGAACTGTCCCACACGATCCAAGATTCCGAGGAGAGGATTTTTTTGTCGCGATGGCCATGATCATCCAACGTCTTTCGGACGAGATCATAGCTATCCCAGACCGAGGAAATAATGCCGCCATCCATCATGCCATAGCCGTTGAAATGATCGGAAACATTGATGTTCAGAGTGTCCACTAGGCCCATGAGTTCTTTATTCGAGGCCAATCTTCGGAAGTAATCGCGCGCCGCCACAGCGCCTTTGCCTTCTAGGCCGGCGAGTGTCGGGCAGGCATCGCAAGGCGAGGCACCGGAAGTAGAGACGAGAACGGACCTCGCGGGCGCTGCTTCATAAACACGGCGAACCGCCTTCGCTCCCTTGATGAAGATTTCGGAGATCAGAAAATCAATATCTCCGTCCTCCATCATGCTTAGCATATTTGCTTCGTGGTAGAGTTGGTAGGATTCCACGCGGCCCTTGAAGTGCTTAGCGATGCGGGTCACGAACGCGCTGTATTCGTCCGTCTTCGGCTTCCATGGGCCCTCTTTTCCACTCACTGAAGCCCAAGCCGGACAATGCCAAAAGACGAGTTCCGCCTTCACTCCTTGCGCGGCGCAAGCATCGACAGCATCATCGACGGCCTTCAAATAATCCGACATGTGATTTTTGTAGTTGGTATTTTTGATGTCTGGCTCGGCTTGGGCCCAAGAGACCCAGAACTGTGCGTAGCTGCTGTCTTTGGCGATGACTGGTCGGGTCGCATCGTAGGCATCGTTACCGGGAATGGCGAACGGTTGCCAACGCACGCCCACGTGCATGTGGTCGGTCGTCCAATCATATTTATGGACTACTTTCTTTTTGCTCTTGGGAATCGACACAGCTGGATAACCCGAGGGCGGCACCTCCATCAACGCACAGCTTGTCAAAAAGGCAACGGCCATCCAGAGGCAAGTGCTTCTCCAAATGGGAGCAGTGAAATCAGCGTGGTTTTTCTTTCTCATTTTTGTTTCTGGAGTTTCCGGCGAGGGATTATTGAATGGGAATCATTTTCAAATTGCGAGCAGACTCATGGATATCGACCCCTTTTGGTGGCGATATCGGCACGGTCTTGTAATCTTTCGGTGCCTCTTTAAAGGCAAATCCCAGAAGATTCTCGTAGCCGATCTGAGGATCAAATTGCTTGTAGGAAACACGGTTTTCGTAAAGGGCGTGCAACTTGTGGTCTGCCGGAAAAACATTTTTGAAAGGCTCAGTCGGAGCGAGCGCGTAGATGTCGGCCGTGATGAGTTGCTTTCCTGTCTTCCGATCCTTCAGCA
>CAMDOJ010000118.1 GCA_945903555.1 Chthoniobacter flavus | reverse complement strand
TCGATGGGCCTCTTAATCTCTCCCGCCTCATGCCACTGGCGATGCAGCTCGACCGTCCAGATCTCCGCTACAAGCGCTTCACGCCTTGCTCTGTGGTCTCGCTCGATACCGAGTCCGATTTATTTTATCACATTCGCAAGGGTGACATTTTGCTCCATCATCCTTATGACAGCTTCCAGACGGTGGTGGATTTTCTCGTTCAAGCTTCCGAAGATCCTCAGGTCTTAGCGATCAAGCAAACGCTCTATCGCACAAGCTCGGATTCCCCAATCGTTCAGGCCCTTATTGCCGCTGCGCGAAATGGCAAGCAGGTCACAGCCGTCATTGAACTGAAGGCGCGCTTCGACGAGGCAGCAAATATCCAATGGGCCCGCATGATGCGCGAGGCTGGGGTGGATGTGGTATATGGTGTTGCCGGCTTAAAAATCCACTCCAAGGCGATGCTCATCATTCGCAGTGAGGGCGAGCGCATTCGTCGTTACGCTCACATGGGCACCGGAAACTACCATCCCTCGACAGCAAAAATCTACACGGACTTGAGTCTTCTCACTTGCCGTGAGGCTTTGACAAGCGAGTTGGCGGAAACATTTAATTGCCTCACCGGCGTGTCGCGTTTTCCGGTGATGAAGGAACTGATGGTCGCCCCATGGCGGCTCTGCGAAGGTTTTCACGAACTGATCGAAAACGAAATTGGCCATGCGATGGCGGGACGCCCGTGCGGTATTTACGCGAAGGTCAACTCGCTCGTGGAGGAGGGGATCATCGAAGCTCTCTACCGCGCCTCCGCCGCAGGTGTCCCGGTTCGTTTGCTCGTTCGCGGTATGTGTGCCGTGCGGGTCGGCATCCCCGGAGTGAGTGAAAATATCGAGGTCCGAAGCCTTGTTGGGCGCTTCCTTGAGCATAGTCGCATCTTTCGCTTTGAAAACGGTGGGAACGTCCGCATTTATCTCGGGAGTTCGGATTGGATGCCTCGGAATCTTTTCCGTCGGGTGGAAACAGTGTTTCCGCTTACGGCTCCAGGCATGATCCGTCATGTGGACGAGATTTTATCTTGGTTCTGGAAAGACAACGTCAAATCGCAGGTGATGCAACCCGACGGAGTTTATCGTTTGCGGGATCTGGCGCCGGGCGAGGAACGTTTTGATACGCAAATGGAATTCCTTGCGGATGCCCAACGCCGCCGCAAAAAAGCCGTTCCTGCTAAAGAGTGGTAATACTTTTCGCATCGAGATAGATGGCTTTTTTGATGGTTTAGGGGAGGTGCCTGCATAGTGGCTTGCAAGCGATCGTCGCTTGGATAGTATTCAGCGCATTATTATGAGTCAGACCCTACTTGATAAAGTCTGGGCGGCCCACGCCGTCCGCACCCTGCCCAATGGATCCACGCAGCTTTTAATCGGCACGCACCTCATTCACGAGGTCACCAGCCCTCAAGCATTCGGCATGTTGGGGGATCTGGGTTTGAAGGTTCTCTACCCTTCCCGCACCTTTGCAACCGTAGACCATATCGTTCCGACCGATGAGCGCCAGGAGCCATTCAGCGATACTCTCGCGGATGCCATGATCAAAGCGCTTCGTAAAAATTGCGACGATCATGGGATCAAGTTTTTCGATCTTCCGAGCGGTCAACAAGGCATCGTTCACATCGTCGGCCCTGAGCAAGGGATCACTCAGCCGGGCACCACGATTGCCTGCGGCGATTCCCACACATCCACCCACGGCGCCTTCGGTGCTATCGCTTTCGGCATCGGAACCAGCCAAGTCCGTGACGTGCTCGCCACGCAGACGATGGCGATCCGCAAACCCAAGGTCCGTCGCATCAATGTGAATGGCAAGTTGAGCCCTGGTGTTTATGCGAAGGATGTGATTCTTCACATCATTCGTAAGCTCGGAGTCAACGGCGGTCTCGGCTACGCTTACGAATACGGCGGCACCACATTCGACGCCTTCACGCAAGAAGAACGCATGACCGTTTGTAACATGTCCATCGAGGGTGGGGCCCGTGTGGGATACGTGAATCCCGACAATACCACTTTCGAGTATCTGCAAGGCCGCAACTATGCTCCCAAGGGCGCGGATTGGGATGCCGCCGTGGCTCGATGGAAGGCCACCGCATCCGACCCAGATGCAGTTTACGATGATATCGTCACTTACGATGCGGCGGATATTGCTCCGACAGTCACTTGGGGCATCAATCCCGGCCAAGCGATCTTCATTAACGAAAACGTTCCTCTCGCTTCCGATGTGCCAGAAAAAGATCGTGCCACAGCAGAGGAGGCTTTCATCCACATGCAACTCACCGCAGGCAAACCCATCAAGGGCACCAAGGTCCAAGTGGCCTTCCTTGGAAGCTGCACGAATGGACGATTGAGCGACTTGCAGGAAGTGGCACGCTACATCAAAGGCCGCAAAGTCAGCAGCAGCGTGAAAGCGATCGTGGTTCCCGGCTCCCAGAGCGTAGCCAGCCTCGCCGAAAGCATGGGCTTGGCAGAGATTTACCGTAATGCCGGCTTTGAATGGCGTGGGGCGGGTTGCTCGATGTGCCTTGGCATGAACCCCGACAAACTCGTCGGTGACCAACTTTGCGCGAGCTCCAGTAACCGCAACTTCAAAGGCCGCCAAGGAAGTCCGACCGGACGCACCGTCCTCATGTCGCCCCTCATGGTCGCCGCCGCCGCCATCACGGGTGAAATCTCCGATGCCCGTGAGATCTTCGACATCAAATAACGCCCCCATTTCACACTCATTCCTTTCTCAATCCGAAAAATAAAATGGCTCTCGAAAAAATCACCCAAACTAGCGGCCGTGGCGTTTACGTTCCCGGCGATGATCTCGATACCGACCGCGTTATTCCTGCTCGCTTCATGAAATGCATCACCTTTGACGGTCTAGGTGAGTTCGCGTTCTTCGACGCCCGCGCGGCCGCTAAAGGGGAGGGGAAAACCCACCCGCTCGACGATGCACGTTTCACCGGTGCCAGCATCCTTTTTTCTGGCTCCAACTTCGGTTGCGGAAGCTCACGTGAACACGCCCCCCAAGCCCTCTACCGCTTCGGCATTCGCGCCGTCATTGCTGAGAGTTTTGCTGAAATCTTTTTTGGAAACTCCATCACGCTCGGGATGCCCTGCGCGGTGATGAGCGGACAAGACATTCGCGCTGTCGCTCAAATCATCGAAAGCGCCCCAGAAGTTCTAATCACTTTGGATCTGCTTGAAGGAAAGCTGAGCATTGCCGACATGGACTTCCCAGCCACCCTGCCAGCTCATGCCCAAGAGGCATTGGTGACCGGCAAGTGGGACGCCATCGCCGATCTTCTGGAAGGCATCGAGGACGTGCGCACCTGCGCCGCCAAATTGCCCTACATGGCGGCGTAGGGGAGGACGTTTAAACATTTTTCCCTATCGCACTCCGAAAAATAGCCTATGGGGCGTAATTTTGGAGAGAATAGAGGAGGAGGTGCATGCGGGTCGCAATGTGGAGTTCTTCGAGGAGGTCGCGGCGGGACTGAGGGTCAATGAGAATGGAGGAAATCATGTCCGTGAAGTCGCTGTCCGAGGAAGTCTCTGAAATGTGTTTTTTGAGGTATTGGAGGGCCTCTGTGTTGTCGGCAAAAGTAGCTAGGCAGGCGTCGCTGATTTTTGTTCGAAGGAAGGTAAGGGAAGCGTCATTCTCTTCGGATTCGGGAAGGACGGATAGAATGGCTTGCGGGTAGGGTTCCATTGTGATGTCGCCGAATGCGACGCGTCCAATTCCTTGCAGGATGAGGTTGGAGGTTCCGTCTGCATTGGTCACTGCGGCACGGATCACGCCAAGGCTTCCGATATCGGCGATCGTTCCGTCATCGGTGGCATGAGCGATAGCAATCATGCGGTTGCTGGAGAGGGCGAGTTTGCACATGAGGCGATACCGCTCTTCAAAAATATGTAGCGGAAGCATAGCTCTAGGAAAAAGAGAGTTCCACGGAAGAATCATCACTCCTGCGTTGTCTTGGAAACTGATATCACGGATTCTTTGCACAAAATTACATACGAAGTGTATGCGTGCGGGGTTGTCTATTTTTTCGCCCCGTGATGTTGAGCGGGCTTGGAGCTAGAGCCGTTCGATGAGCTTTTGGTGGATGCCGTCGAAGCCGCCGTTACTGAAGACCACGACAATGTCGCCTTCCTTCGCGAGGGGGTTGAGTTTTTCGATGATGGAATCCGCTGTTGGCTCGTAGAACGCATGTTTACCGGAAGCGGCGATGTCGGCCACGACGCGTTCGGGATTGAGGCGTTCATTTTCCGGGAGCTGGTCCAGGCGGGCGACTTGAGCGATGAACACGCCATCGGCTTCCGCAAAGGCGGTGGGAAGGTCATTTTGAAAAATGGCGCGGCGTGTGGTGTTCGAGCGTGGCTCGAAGAGGGCCCAGAGGCGTGCATTGCCATAGCGTTTGCGGAGGCCGGCGAGCGTTTCACGGATGGCTGTGGGATGGTGTCCGAAATCGTCGATGATCGTGATGCCGCGCACGACTCCGCGAACTTCCTGGCGGCGGCGGATGCCTTGAAAAGCCGCGAGGGCGGTGCGAATGGACTCGGTCGGAATGCCGTAGTAATGGGCGGCAGAGGCAGCCATGGCGGCATTGCGGATGTTGAAATCGCCAGAGAGCGGCACAAAAAAGGTTTCGCCGAAAAGCTCGAAAGAAGAGCCTTCTGGGCTGTGGACGACATGGCGAATCTGGTTCGCGCAATTTTCCGAGAAGCCGACGCCAACGACTGGGGCGTGGCATTTTGCGGCGACATCGATGGAGTTGGCATCGTCCCCATTGATGAGCACCATTCCTTCTGATGGCACGATGTTCAGGAGGCGTCGGAAGCTGATCTTAATCTCCTCGAGGTTGCTGTAGATATCGGCGTGGTCGAACTCCACGTTGTTCACGATCACAAGCTCGGGGAGGTAGTGAATGAACTTCGATCGTTTGTCGAAGAAGGCGGTGTCGTATTCATCGCCTTCGATAATGAAGTGCTTCGAGTCGCGCAGGCACGCACCTTGGCCGAGATTCGAGGGAATGCCACCGATCAGGTATCCGGGGGCTTCTCCAGTGGATTCAAATATCCAAGCTAGAAGCGAAGTGGTGGTGGTTTTGCCATGCGTGCCGGTGACGACCAAATTGTGCCTGCCACGGAGGAAAAACTGCTTGAGGGTTTCAGGCAGCGAAAGGTAAAGAAGCTTGCGGTTGAGAACCGCTTCCACGGCGGGGTTGCCGCGCGACATGGCATTGCCGATGACGATGAGATCGGCGGCAGGGATATCCTCCGGACGGAACCCCGCTGTGATTTCGACGCCCTTGGATTCCAAGAAAGTGGACATCGGAGGGTAGACGTTTTCGTCTTGGCCGGTGACTTTGAATCCGCGATCACGCATGGCGGCAGCGATGGAGCCCATCGCCGAGCCGCAGATGCCGAGGAAGTGGATGTGTTGTGGGCTTCGGGTCATAGGGATTCTTCGGCGTTACTCCTCATT
>CAMDOJ010000117.1 GCA_945903555.1 Chthoniobacter flavus | reverse complement strand
GGCAATGTGGTGACCCCGGATAGCGTGATTTCGGAATACGGCGCCGATTCTCTTCGTCTCTACGAAATGTTCATGGGCCCGCTCGAGCAAATGAAGCCGTGGAGCATCAAGGGCGTTGAGGGTGTTTATCGCTTTCTGGGCCGCGTTTGGCGCATGGCCATGGAAGAAAATCAGGAAGGCACATGGGTTGTCTCAACCGATCTCGCCGAGATCCCGCTGACCTCCGCTCAACTCCGCGTCGCCCATGCCACCATTAAAAAGGTGACCTCTGATATCCGAGATCTCGCATTCAACACAGCGATTTCGCAGATGATGGTTTTCACGAACGAGTTTGTGAATGCGAAGCCTCGCCCGATCGAAGCGTTGCGCCTTTTGCTCCCGCTCCTCAGTCCGTTCGCGCCTCACATCGCGGAAGAACTCTGGCAACGACTTGGTTTCCAAAGCCAAGCCTCCACTCACGCATGGCCTGTTCACGACGAAGCCTGTCTGGTGGAAAACGAGATCGAGTTGGTCGTTCAGGTGAACGGAAAGGTGCGCGAACGCCTCACCGTTTCAAAGCAGGCAACAAGCGAGGAAGTCGAGCAGGCCGCGCGCACCAGCGCCAAGGTTCTCGAAGCCACTGCCGGACTGGCCATCGTTAAGGTGATCGTTGTTCCCGGGAAGCTAGTGAATATCGTCGCCAAATAATCGGATGCGGACGACTAATCAGAACGGATCATCTTTCGGAGCGGCCGCCGAGGTGATGTCCCATTGCTCAAAAAGCACCTCCGGCACTTCGGTGAGGAATCGCGATGGGCGCTGGAAGACTTCGCCGTAGCCCGCACCCAAGCGCATCTCGGGGTAGGTGATATAGAGTTCATCCATGCAGCGGGTGATGCCGACATAGAAAAGCCGACGTTCCTCCTCGATGCCAGCTGGCTCCTCAAGGCTTCTGCTGCTGGGGAACATTCCGTCCGCAAGCCAGATCAAAAAGACCACTTTCCACTCCAGCCCCTTGGCCTGATGCAACGTCGAGAGAGTGATTTTTTCTTGTTCCGCTGCTCCATGGAAGGCTTCAGAAGTCTCGAGGCCGCTGAGTAAGGAAAGCTGAGAGAGAAATTCCTCGGTCGTCTCAAACTGCTGGGCAAAATTCTGTAGCGTTTCGAGATCCTGTCGCCGTGCTTCGAAGTTGGCGAAGTTCTCTTTCATGAAATCTTCGTAAACCGCAAAAAGCACACACCCGATCATGTTCGAGGGCTTGAGTGGAGCGCCTTCGGGAACGAGATCGCAGAGCGTGCAGACGAGTTGATCCCACGCTTTTTGTGATTTTGCAGGAACTTTGAATCCACGAAGGGCGGGAAAGTTAGTCGTTCCAGCAAGCGCATCGGAAGTTCTCTGCCAGAGGCTCTCGGCGGTTTTCCCGCCGATGCCGGGGAGGAGTCGCGCCATGCGTTTGAACGCGGTTTCATCGCGGGGATTGATCGTGAGCTTGAGGAAAGCGGCAACGTCTTTGATGTGGGCCTGCTCGAAGAAACGCAATCCGCTTGTGATGGAAAAAGGGATTCCGCGTTTGGTGAACTCCAACTGAACTTCCATCGAGTGGTAATGGGCGCGATAGAGCACCGCCATCTCCTCGAGCGCGATCCCCTCATCGAGAAGTTCCATCACACGCTGCGCCACAAAGGCCGCCTGCTGGGTATTCGTAGGGAGCGCAACCAAAGCTGGCTTCACTGGGTGCGACTTCCTCACTGGAGCGAGATTTTTTGGAAATTGCTTCTCGTTGCCGAGAATCGACGCATTGGCGAGGTTCAGAACCTCAGGGACGCTGCGGTAATTTGTCTCGATCTTATAAACTTTCGCTCCCGGATGCGTCTCTGGAAAGCGGAGAATATTTTCAAAATTCGCCCCCCTCCACGAGTAGATGCTTTGGGCATCGTCGCCGACGACCATCACATTCCCGTGACGTGAGGCAAGGCAATCGACGAGGCCACTTTGGAGGAGATTTGTATCTTGGTATTCATCGACAAGGATGTGGCAAAACTGTTCCTGATAGCGGGCGGCGATATCAGGATTAGTGAGAAAAAGTTCGAGGGTTTTGGAAAGCAAGTCATCGAAGTCCATCGAGTTTGCCTCTTTTTTGCGGGCTTCGTATTGACCCTGGACTCGTTCGATATCGGCAGCGAGCGGGATGAAGTAGCGGTATTTCTCGGCCAGAACCTTCGAGATCGGGGAGCCGGTGTTGATGGAATAGCTAAAGATGTCGGAGAGAACGCCAGCCTTGGGAAACCGCTTGTTCGTCGTCACAACCCCATCCTTAGCGAGCACGGCGGCGATCATGTCCTCTGAATCTTCGCGATCCATGATGGAAAATGCCTCGCGGAATCCGACCCCCTCGGGGTGGCGGCGAAGGATGCGGTTGCCGATGGAGTGGAAGGTCCCATTCCAGATCCCGTCACCCGCACCCGGTAGAAGATCTCGGACACGCTCGATCATTTCCTTGGCCGCTTTGTTCGTGAAAGTGAGAAGCAGGATCGAACTCGGTGGAACTCCCTGCTCGAGCAACCAAGCCACGCGGTAAGTGAGCGTGCGAGTTTTTCCGCTGCCCGCACCCGCTATCACCAGCGAGGCACCCGGTGGAGATTGGACCGCTGCGAGTTGTTGCTCATTGAGGGCGGCGGCAAATTCAATGCTGCCTGTCGTCGCCGTCGTGTGAAGTGTGTAGGAACGGGCCACGTGTATTATTCCGAAGCCACCCTCATGGACTTCATTTGAGAGTTGGAAAGTCGAAGCCCGTAGGCAAGGAGGCGAGTGGATTCCTCGGCGATGCGAACCTTATTTGAGCCGAGCACAACCGCAATCACGTCGCGACCATTATGGGATCCACTCGAGATCAAGCAGTGCCCGGCAAGGTCGGTGTAGCCGGTTTTCATTCCATTGCAGAACGAGTAGGTGCGTAGAACGCGGTTGGTATTGCGAAGCGAAACGACCTTGCCTGTCGAATAGCGGAAATCGTAGTTCCGTGTTTTCATGATTTCACGGAGTGTTGGGTTGCGGTAGGCGGCACGCGCCACTCGCGCCATGTCGCGGGCCGTCGAATACTGGCCGCTTGCAGGAAGTCCATTGGGGTTTTTGAAATTCGACGAGGTGCCGCCCAGTTCGTTCATTCGGCGGGTCATTCGCTCGGCAAAGGAACTGACGTCTCCAGCATTGTCGCGAGCGAGCACCCGGGCGACATCATTTGCACTTTTGACAAGGAGGGCGTTGAGGAGCTGGATGCGCGTGTAGCTCTGTCCTGGCTTGAGGTATAGCTTTGTGGGATCGCAATTCGTATCCACCTCGGCGACTTTGACTTTTTCCGTGAGGTTGCCCGCTTCAGCAACAATCAACGCGGTGAGGAGTTTCTGTGTGCTCGCTACCGGGCGTTGGGAATCGTCATTTTTTTTGTAAAGAACCTTGCCGGAATTCGCATCCAGGAGGATGGCCGACTTTGCGCTGATCTCAGGTGGACCGGCGGCATGAAGGCTCGAAATAGCTAGCAAGGCGAGTAGGGAAAGAAACGGGCGAAAAATCATGCGCGGAAAGATTAAGGTTTGGGTGATGTAGTTTTAAATACTTTTTCCATCACGTCGTCATTCTCAAGACCAAGTTCTCGGGCTTTGAAATAATGGCGACGGGCAAGTTCGATGGCGGGAGGATTTTCCTGAAGGTAAAAAACAGCGAGATTGTAGTGAGCGTCGGTATAGGAGGGATCGAGCTCTACAGCTCGGCGAAGCTCGGTCTGAGCTCCGTCGATCCAACCACGACGACCGATGACGACACCAAGGAAGTTTCGCGTGCGGGCGTTTTTGGGATCGTAGAGCGCTGCTTGCGAGAGTGCCGCGAGGGCGGCGTCAGAACGATCCTCGTCCATATACATCATGCCCAGCGCCAACCAAGCGGGCGCGGTTTCAAGGCGGAGGGAGATGGCTTTTTTGAGCGTCTCCTCGGCCTTGGCTTTGTTGCCAAGAGCGGATTCCACCATGCCCAGATTCACTAGGCCCATGAGATTTGCGGCATCCAGCTTCAAAACGCGCTCATAGGCTTTGCGCGCAACGGCGTAGTCTTTCCGTGCGTAGGCGGCGTTACCTTCCTCAACGGCATCAGAAAGGGCTTGCGGAACAAAATCCTTGGGCGGCGGAGCAGCGTGAAGGGGCGCGCTCTTTACGCAAATCACGAGCAAGGAAAGCCCGAGCCCACGTCGGAAGCAACCCAAGATCATTGCTCAGATAACTCTTTGGAACGGCGGTCGGCAGCCATCACGGCTTCAATGAATGCGGCGCGGACACCTCGGTTCTCCAGCTCAAGGAGTGCGGCAGCCGTTGTCCCGCCAGGACTCGTCACCATCTCACGCAGAATCGAGGGATGCTCGGCGGTTTCTTTTGCGAGTTCGGCCGCGCCGAGGACGGTTTGGACAGCGAGGGCCTGAGCGAGTTTGCGGGGGAGTCCGCAGGCGACGCCTCCGTCCGCGAGCGCCTCCATGACAAGAAAAATATACGCAGGTCCGCTGCCGCTCAGTCCGGTAACAGCATCCAGATTTTTTTCAGCCACAGGATAAACCTCGCCGATACTCGAAAAAATCGCTGTGGCGTTCTCCTGATCCTGAGTCGTCACATCGGAATCACAGGCGAAAGCCGTAGCGGATCGTCCGACCATGGCCGCGGTGTTGGGCATGGCGCGGATCACGCGGCTACCGGGAGCCATCTCGCGCAGGGTGTCGATGCTCAGTCCGGCAGCGATGGAGATCAGAAGTTTTCCGGAAAGATGGCCCTCGGTTTGTGCGAGAGCCTTGGCGGCATCTTGTGGCTTCACGCACAGGATCACAACCGGTGCGGCGGCGACGGCATCGGCATTGGATGTGAGGATTTGGACGGCTGTCGCATCACTCAAACTCTGCAGGAGATCGGGTTCTGGACAGGATACAAAAATATCGGTGGCATCGCAGACCATGCCGCGCAACATACCTTGAATGATGGCGGATGCCATTTTACCAGCGCCGATAAATGCGTATTTCATTGCACGCAGGGTAAATCGCTCGGCGTTTTTTGCAAATGCTCTGTTCGAAATCCTTGGATCAATCGAGCGTACTAATCAACCATTCCTGCATGGTTGCGTAGATGTTGATTTGGATGAGGGCGAATTCGCGGGGGTCATCAGGATCTTTCGGGGCGCGACTCATATCCTTCTCGGTGAAGTGGTGGATCTCGGCGAGGGCCAGGCGGGCTTGATTCAGGGCGCTTAACCAGTGATCCATATGTGGCGGGGGGATCACAAAGGACGATGAACCGTCGGCCTTTTTTTTGCCACGCCGGAGATCGGCATCCACCGCCTCCCGGGAGGCTTGAAATTCAGCATAAAGTTCGGGCTGAATGTAGGCTTTCCAGTCTTGGCACACTTCGTCGGCCTCGTCAGCGGGCATCGGATAAAATCGGTTCTCCACATCGGGATCGGACGATTCAGCGGCCTTGGTGATTTGCTGCAAGATTTCGAAG
>CAMDOJ010000116.1 GCA_945903555.1 Chthoniobacter flavus | reverse complement strand
CCTCCTGTTGCAAAGACCGTATAGGCGGCAGTGATATCTTTGAGGCTGGTTTCAAATGTGCCTAGACAAAGCGAGGGAAAACGGGGCGGATTTTCGGTTAGACCAGCCCGAATGAGCTTGTCCGCAATCCGATCCAAACCCGCACGGAGACCCACCCTAACACTCATCGTATTCCGTGAATCAATCAACCCCTCGCCCGCTGACTGAATGCCGCGATGGGTCTTATCCGAATTCGAGGGATCGTAATGACCATACTTCTGGGGGATTTCACCAACCTGAATACGATCATCAGAGATGGGTTCGTTGGCGGGCATTCCAGCTTCGAATGCACAGGCGTAAACGAACGGCTTCACAACAGATCCAGCCTGTCGCCTCCCATAAAGAGCCCGATGAAACTTACTTTTATCGTAGTCGCGACCGCCCACGATAGCTCGGATTCCTCCCGATTTATTATCAAATGCAATAGCGGCAGATTGCAGGTAGGGAGCCGATTTTTCCCTATCGAGAATGGCACTAGTAAAATCCGCCATAGGCTTGTGAGGATAGCCCTGCTGCGCTTCCACTTGAAGAAGACGGGTCTGAACAGCCTTTTCGGCAGCCACCTGGAGCGGTCCATCAATCGTGGTGTAAATCTTCAATCCTCCAGCGCCCATTTGCCCTGGCTCGAGAACAAGATCGAGCTCGCGCAAGATGGCATCCATCGCCCAGTTCTGCTCCGGCGAAGTCTTTGTGGCGGCCATGGCCACAAGAGGACTGGCGATGGCTTCTTCATATTCCATGTTGCTCACAAGACCGAGATAAAGCATCCGACCAAGAACCGTGTTGCGCTCGCGAATACAGCCCTCTGGATTGTTCAGCGGAGAAAATCGATTCGGACTGCGAATGAGTCCAGCCAAGGCCCCAGATTCTTGAAGATTCAACTTCGCTGCGGATTTTCCAAAGTAGGTTTGGCTGGCAGCCTCAATCCCATACGTTCCCGAACCAAAATAAATCCGGTTCACATAGCCTTCCAATATCTCCTCTTTGCTCAACTCGGTCTCAATACGGAATGCCAAAGCCGCTTCAATAAGTTTGCGGTGGAGGTTTTTCCCTCCGAGCGGAAAGCTGTTACGAGCGAGTTGTTGTGTGATTGTGCTAGCTCCTTCGCGAAATCCACCCAAAAAAAGATTGCGAACGACAGCGCGAGCGACACCGATTGGATCGACCCCATGGTGCTTATAAAATCGCGTATCCTCGCGACTGATCAGGGCATTGATGAAAAAGTTGGAGACCTTATCAAATGGGACCACCTCGCGGTTCTCGCCGGCTAAGCGGGAATAATATTTGCCCTCGTGGTCAAAAATAACCGAGCGTTCGTTCATCTTGTGGATGGTCTTCAGATCAAATCGCGTCGCCCACGCATAGTAAGCCGACCCAATAAGGCCCCAGAGAAGGATTGTCACAATGCCGATCTTGATGAGGGAAACAAGGAACCGCTGGCGAAGGCTCGGCCTCGATTTAGCTGCAGGCGGCTTGGACTTGCGATGCGACGGACTGGATTTAGGCTTGGGCACTTGTCGAATTAAAGCATTTTCAAGAATGCTCTCAAACGCAATCTTCGTGTCGGCCTGTGAAAATTCAAATCCTAACCATCTTTCCCGATGTCTGCCGTAGTGTTTTCAATGAAAGCATTCTTAAGCGGGCGTGTGAGAAAAACCTCGCCACCCTCGAAGCTGTGGACTTGCGGAGATGGACAAGCGACCGCCACCGCACCGTGGATGACGCCCCCTATGGCGGCGGCCCAGGCATGGTGATGAAGATCGAACCGATAGATCAGGCTCTTTCAGAAATACGAAGCTCCGACTCCAAAGTCATCCTCATGTCTCCGCAGGGGCGATGTTTTTCTGATCAAATCGCACGAGAACTCGCTCTGGAAACCGACCTCATTTTCCTTTGCGGACACTACGAAGGCATAGATCAAAGAGTCGCAGACCATCTCGTGGACGATGAAATTTCCATCGGCGACTACGTTTTGACGAGCGGCGTGCTGCCAGCATTAGTCATCACAGATGCCGTTGTCCGCCTCATCCCGGGTGTCTTGGGGGATGATCAATCCGCTGAGCAGGATTCGTTCGCCGAGGGAATTTTGGATCACCCCCACTTCACGCGACCCTCCGAATACAAAGGATGGAAGGTCCCCGACGTCCTGCTCTCAGGAAACCACAAAGCGATTGCGGAATGGCGGAAGGAAACGGCGCTGGCGACAACGATCAAACGCCGCCCAGACTTGATTAAACCTTCCTCTCCCTGATCGATCTGAGCACCCGTGAAACCCTCGCATTGCGATTCCACCAAAGTTAGGTCTAGTTTAGCCTGAAGAACATTTGATCCGTCACAAAAAGAAAAACACGAACCCATTTTATATATCTCGCATGTGGAACTCCGCTCATCAGCACATCCTTAATCTCACGGCCTACGAACCAGGCAAACCGGTGGAAGAACTCGCCCGCGAAATGGGGCTGGACCCATCGGCGATCATCAAACTCGCATCGAATGAAAACCCGCTCGGCCCATCCCCCGTTGCGCTGGAAGCGATGATAGCCATGCTCCAACGTTCGCATTTTTATCCCGATGGGGGCGCTTGGGCCCTCCGCAATGCCATCGCGCAAAGACTCGGCGTCAATCGGGAAAATATCATCCTCGGAAATGGCTCGAACGAAATTATCGAATTCATCGGCCATGCATTTCTTGAACCCGGCGACGAGGTGATCACCGCGAAACATGCTTTCGCTGTTTACTCGCTCATGGCGCAACTTTTCGGCGCCACGACCATAGAAGTCGCTGACCCCGGATACACTCACGATCTCGACGCCATGCTGGCTGCAATCACACCGAAAACTCGTCAGCTTTTTATTGCGAATCCGAACAACCCGACAGGAACAATGGTCACGCAAGAAGCCATCGACCGATTCATGGCGAGCGTTCCCGATCATGTGCTGGTGATCTTCGACGAGGCCTACTTTGAGTTTCTCGATCATGCTCCGGACGTCCTCCGCTATGTACGCGAAGGCCGAAATGTGGTTGTGATGCGCACTTTTTCAAAGATCCAAGGCTTGGCCAATCTCCGTATCGGCTACGGAATCGCCCCTACAAAAATCGCTGAGGTCCTCCAAAAAACCCGCCAACCTTTCAATGCCAATGGCATCGCTCAGGCTGGCGCCCTTGCTGGATTGGGGGATGAAACCCACATGCGCCGCACACGCGTACTCACCAATGAGGGCCGCGAATATCTCCAAGCGGAATTCACCGCGATGGGGCTCCACTTTATCCCAAGCGTGGCCAATTTTGTCCTCCTCCAAGTAGGCGACGGTGATGCGGTTTTCCAAGCCCTTCTTCGCCGTGGCATCATCGTCCGCGCGATGCGGAGCTACAAATTACCTGATTGGATTCGGGTTTCCGTTGGCACGATGGAGCAGAACCGCCGCTTCATCGCGGACCTTCGTGCGCTCGATCAAGAAGGCGCCATCGCTCACGCCACAAAAGCTGCCGCCTGATCCATGTCGCACTTGGACACCATTGCCGCCGTGGCAACACCGCCCGGCGAGGGAGCGATCGCGTTGGTGAGAATTTCTGGACCGATTGCCCACGCGATCGCAAATCGGATTTTTGAGCCCTTCCATTCACAAACCTCGCTAACCCCTAGAAAGGCCATCTACGGTCGAATTCAGGAAAACGGGGAAACTCTCGACCAAGTCCTCCTGACTTCATTCCAAGCCCCTTCAAGCTTCACTGGCGAGGATATGGCTGAGATCTCCTGCCATGGCGGCATCCTCCTATCCGCTCGCACACTGGAACTGGCGCTCCGCGCTGGAGCGCGCGCGGCGGAACCCGGAGAGTTTTCCCAACGGGCCTTCTACAACGGAAAAATCGATCTCACGCAAGCCGAGGCGATCATGGATATCATCCACGCTCGCACCCCGCTCGCCCTTCGCGCCGCTTCCCAACAACTCGAGGGCCGACTCGGCAATGAGATTCTGGAGCTCCGTGGCGATGTCTTTGATATCGTTGTTCACCTTGAAGCGTGGATTGATTTTCCCGAGGAAGGGATCGACCCTGCCACTGGGCGTCATCTCACTGAAAAAATCACCACCACCATGGCCCGCACATCGCGGCTTCTCGACACAGCCGACGACGGCCGCATCCTCCGTGAAGGTGTTCGTGTCGCGATTGCCGGGCTTCCGAATGCCGGTAAATCGAGCCTCCTCAACCGACTCCTCGGCATGGAACGCGCCATCGTCAACGAACAACCAGGCACAACCCGAGACACGATTGAGGAAACCGCCTGCTTGCGCGGCATCCTTTTCCGCCTCACCGATACAGCGGGCCTCAGGGAAACCTTAGATCCCGTCGAGCGCGAGGGAGTGGCCCGCTCCGGCCGCGCCATCGAAAATGCCGACCTCGTTCTTCACATCGTCGATGCGACTTCGCCAGTCCCCTCATCCAGCCTTCACGAAAAAGAAATCCTCGTCGCAAACAAAATCGACCTCCTCAGCTCCGGCACTTCCATTCCCGCGCACGTCTGCGGCATTTCCTCAAAAACCGGCGAGGGCCTCCCCGCCCTCGTTGACGCGATGATTCAAGCCACGGGTATCGGACAACTCGCCGCCGGCGACTCGTTGGCGGCGATCAATGCCCGACACAAAACCCTTCTCGAATCGACCCTCGAATCGTTGCAGGCCGCAGCCGCTCTCGTGAGCACGAATGCCCCTCCCGAACTCAGCGCCGTGGAACTCCGCTCCGCGCTCGACTCACTCGGTCGCATCGTCGGCGCCACGGACACCGAAGAAATTCTCGGCGGAATCTTCAGCCGTTTCTGCATCGGAAAATAAGCGACATTCACAACAAGACCTCCCTCTGAAGGAGTTTCTTGAACAAAAACCACCCACCCCCTTAAGGATGCAACCCCCTCATCCTCTGTGCCCTCCGTGTCCTCCGTGGTCAATCACCCTTCCTTCGCCTCTCAAATACGCGAATCCCGCCTTGCACGATCGACCATCCTTATTTTTACTACCCGACTTATGTCTTCATCGGAATCAGGCTTTTCTCGCAAGAACCCCTTTCCGGCTGTGTTGTCTGTCAATCAAAAGTTAACGGGCGAAGGGTCGAACAAGGATACACGTCATTTTGAAATTTCACTCGCAGGCTCGGGCCTGAAATACGAGGTCGGCGACTCCCTCGGGATTTTCCCGGCAAATACCCCTGCCCTCGTTGACTTGATCTTAAAAAACCTCGGCTTCTCAGGCGAGGAACCGGTGACCACGGCCGACGGAACCCCTGCAACCATCGGAACCGCTCTCACCACGAGCTACATTCTCACCGAACCCTCGAAGCAACTGCTCCAAGCTGTCTCGGAAAAAGACAGCTCAGGCGCGTTCTTAGCCGATCTCCTCAAGCCCGAAGAAAAAGGCTCTTTAGAGAATTTCCTCTGGGGCCGTGATGTTCTCGACGTGCTGGAGGAATTCTCCGCTGCCCGCTTCACTCCCGAGGAATTCGTGAAGGTTCTCCGCAAG
>CAMDOJ010000115.1 GCA_945903555.1 Chthoniobacter flavus | reverse complement strand
TGGAGTCTGAAATGGAGCGGATCGCTAGCTATTTGCATCGGCATAACCATCATGTTCTACTTTAAACCCAAATCCAGCAACGCATGACACCACTTCGTCCGATCTTCCTTCTCGCCCTCTCGTTGTTTTTCGTTTCACCCGCACGTGCTCTCGACGTTGCGTCGATGGAGAGCATTCCTGTTCAAGAGGGGGGGCGAAAAAAGCCCTTCATTGTCTTTGCCGACGAGGCCCTCATGAGCCTATCGGGAAAAAACCAATTTAAGAAAGAAGGGAACAAGATCAGCTCGACCCTCACGGTCAGTTCTCTTTGGCTCACGCCCAAGGGATGGGAAAATCAGCCGCTGATTTTGATCGGCAATAAAAAGTTCAAGTCCCAAGTCGGTTTGGATCCGGCAACGAAACTCTTTAGTTATCGGGACCTTTCCGAGAGCGAGCCGCTTCGTGCTGCGCTAAAGGAAATCAGCGCCCTCCGCGCAAAAAATCCCAAGGTGAAGCTCGACGCCCTACAGCGTGAAACCTCCACGATCGGGATGAGATTGGCCGTTTTTGAAGGACTCGTCAGCGGTAGGGGAATTATGCTCCTGCCCACCGGTGCTGCCGCATGGAGCCCGCTTGCACCCGAGGATGCCGCGCTGATCAAGTTACGCGAAGGATTCCTGTCTGGCGATCAGGCCACCTATGATGCCGGACTCGAACTCCTTCGCGGACAGCAATCTCGCGAGAATCCTCGCTTTCAAGCGGATCCAAGCAAGATTGCGATCGAGGTTTTTTATCAAAAGTTACATCCCTTCCGTTGGGCGTGGATTTTGTATCTTCTCTCGGGGATGAGCCTTCTGCTTCTCGCTGGGGGTCGAGTTGGCTATATGCTGGCTTGGGGATTCGCGCTGGGGGGATTTCTCATGCAGCTCGCGGGCTTTGTTTTTCGTACTCTCATTTCGGGTCGTGCGCCTGTGACGAATATGTATGAATCGGTTGTCTGGGTTGCCTTCGGCACGATCCTCTTCGCCCTTATTTTTGAGGCCATTTACCGGAGTCGGTATTTCCTTCTTGGAGCCGTTCCCGTGGCGGTCACTTCCCTCATTTTGGCTGATACCCAGACAGTGATCCTCGACCCGTCGATCCACCCCCTTGTCCCCGTTCTGGCCGATAACTTTTGGCTCACGACGCACGTTCTCACGATCACACTCAGTTACGCCGCCTTCGCGCTCGCACTCGGGGTGGGCCACATCATCCTAGGGAAATCCATTTTCGGTTCCAAAGCTTCGGCGGCACTGCACAACTATCTCTACCGCACGCTGCAGGTGGGTGTTCTTCTTTTGGCCGTAGGCACCATCCTTGGCGGGGTGTGGGCGAATTACTCTTGGGGACGCTTTTGGGATTGGGATCCCAAGGAAACCTGGGCACTCATCGCGCTTCTCGGATACCTATTTGTTTTGCACGGACGCATCGCTGGAAAATGGGGTGGTTTCGGCTTGGCTGTTGGTGCTGTGCTTGCGTTCCAATGCATTATCATGGCTTGGTATGGTGTGAATTTTGTGCTCGGAGTCGGACTCCATAGTTACGGATTCGGCGCCGGGGGATTTCCCGCAGCAGTTGGCTTCGTGCTGGGCGAATTTGCTTTCGTGCTCATCTCTTTCCTCCGTCATCGCGGACTTAAAGCCGCGAAGTCATTGGCTTAGTTTTCTGCAGTAGGACTATTTTGTCATGTGTAGAGCGGTCGCGTGCCTCTCTTGCACCCCCCCTCGATAGGTGGCGAGGAATTTCCTCCGTTTTGTATTGCTCGCATCGCGCAATCCGAAGTCAAGTGGTCGTCGTTATGAGCGATATCGCTTCCCTAATATCAGAGCGGCTCCAGGGCCTTTCGCAACCAAACAAGGCCCTCTTGGCGCGCCGATTCTTTAAGACGGCGCCAGGTGAATATGCCGAAAATGACCATTTTCTGGGTGTTTCGGTTTCCGAAGTGCGAGCTGTATCCAAGGATTTCCTTTCCGTTCCTTTACGAGACCTGCTCGCCTTGCTGAAATCCCGTTGGCATGAGGAGCGGTTGTGCTGCCTTGTGATTTGGGTTGCCCAATCGAGAAAATCCCAGCCCCTGCAAGCAAGGCAGACACTCTTTGAACTTTATACCTCGCATCTTCCGCATATCGACAACTGGGATCTCGTCGATATATCAGCTACGGATTTATGCGGTCGATTTTTGTTGGAAACCCACAATCCCGCCCCACTTTTCGAGCTTCTTCGATCCCGTTCACTGTGGGAAAGAAGGATCGCTATCGTGTCAACATGGGCATGGATCAAGTCCGGCGATATTTCACTGACTCTCCGTTTTGCGGAAGCCCTTCTTCAAGATCCCGAGGATCTCATCCACAAAGCCACAGGGTGGATGCTGCGTGAAGCGGGTAAGGTTGATGAAAGCGGTGTCATGGCTTTTATAGAAAAGCACGGTTCTCAAATGCCCCGCACGATGCTTCGATACTCCATCGAGCGTCATGATGAGAAAACCAGAAAGGCGATTCTCCTAAAAACAAAAAAGGCGGGGATCGTGAGATTCCCGCCTTTTTGTTGACTGCTTTGAGCGAGGTTCGCTTAGATCGCTTTTTCGCCGGTTTCATCCGTGCGAATGCGGATGGCATCTTCAACGGCAGAGACAAAGACCTTGCCGTCTCCGATTTTACCGGTTTTTGCTGCTTTCACGATGGCTGCCAACGCGCTATCCAACGCGGAGTCGGAGAGAACCACTTCAATTTTGATTTTTGGCAGGAAGTCGACCGTGTATTCGCTACCACGGTAGATTTCGGTGTGCCCTTTTTGGCGGCCGAAACCTTTGACTTCGCTGACTGTCATTCCCTCGATGCCGAGGTCGGCTAGCGCTTCTTTAACTTCTTCGAGCTTGAAGGGCTTGATGATGGCTTCGATTTTTTTCATAGGAGTATTTTTCTCTATTAGACTGCGATTGTTATTTGAGGATGTAGCCTTCTTCGTTGTGGTCGGAGAGGTCAAGCCCGGCGGATTCCTCATCCGCAGTGGAGCGAAGACCGATGGTGTATTTGATGACCATCGTGATGAGGAATGTTCCGCCAAGAGCGAGAGCCAGAGTGAGGGCGATGGCTTGTAGTTGTGGAATCCAGAGCGTTCCGCCCTCGATGGCGGCCTTCAGGCCATTCTTAGCGGCGTAGGCATCACTGATCAGGTTCGAGTTGACCGAAGGAGTTGCGAGGAAGCCCGTCAAGAGTGCGCCCATCGTTCCGCCCACGGCGTGAATTCCGAACGTGTCGAGGGCGTCATCGTATCCGAGTTTGCCTTTCATGTAGGTCACTGCAAAGAAAGGAACGATTCCAGCCAAGGCACCGATGATCACGGCTCCAGTCGAATCCACAAATCCCGCGGCGGGAGTGATGACGACCAAGCCAGCGACGGCGCCCGAGCAGAATCCGAGAACGCTTGGGTGACCTTTGAGAATGGCTTCCAGCATGGCCCAAACAAAGGCGCCCACAGCGGCAGCGAGTGTCGTGGTGAGGAAGGCGTTTGCGGCAACTCCGTCGGCGGCAAGGGCGCTACCGGCGTTGAAACCATACCATCCGACCCAGAGCATACCTGTGCCGACCATGCAGAGAACCATGCTGTGTGGAGGCATTGGCACTTTGCCGAAGCCGAGGCGGCGACCAAGAAGGATACAAAGGAGAAGCGCTGACCAACCCGAGGACATGTGAACCACGGTTCCGCCAGCGAAGTCGATAGCTGGGATCTTGGCGTCAGCATTCCAGACACCGTTCATCAAGCCCGTGCCGCCCCAGACCATGTGGGCGAGTGGGAAGTAAACCACGAACATCCAGAGGAAGCTGAATAGCATAACAGCCGAGAACTTCATCCGTTCCGCCGTTGCTCCGAAAATGAGCGCTGGAGTGATGATCGCGAAGGTGAGTTGGTAAACACAGAAAACACTCTGTGAAATCCAGTAGGCGTAAGTTGTGTTAGGGGCCGCATTCACACCTTGAAGGAAGAAAAACTCCGAACCGCCAAGAAATGGGCTGTTGAAGTTCGTTCCAAAGACAAGACTGTAACCGACCGCCCACCAGAGGATCGTCACCATTCCTGCAAGGCCGAGGCACATGGCGAGGATGGAGAGGACGTTCTTCGAGCGAACGAGGCCGCCGTAGAAGAGCGCCAAGCCGGGAAGGGTCATGAACAGCACCAACGCGGCAGCTGTCATCATCCAGCCATTGTGGCCTGGGCCAGCGACGGCTTCGACCTTGCTCCCTGCGGGATCCACATTGTTAATGTAGGCCTCGAGTCCGGCAATCCGCTGCTCCAAAGTCGGCGGAGCCTTTTCCTCGGCGACAACTGGTGTCGCCTCAGCTTCAATAGCAGGGGTGGGTGGGGCTTCTTGCGCTAGAGCCACGGTTGGGATGAGAGAGCCCGCTACAATAAGCGCTGCAGCGAGGCCTGCCAGTATGGTTTTTGTTTTGATCATGGATTTGTGTTGGATTTTTGCGGCTTGGCCACTGAGACCAAGTGTTGCAAAACCTCCTTTAGCAAATGCCATGCCAAGCCTCTTCGCTAGGTAGGTGGTCACCCCGTGTGGCTAAAAATCGACACCTCCGCTGCGTGGGTGGATTTTTTTATAAACCCGATCAATCCTGAGCCAGCATCGCTCGAAGGGAAGCGAAGGACGTCACGATATCTTCCTCGGCGACAGGCCGACTCATGATGTCCTCATACGTTTCCATAAGAACGCCCTCGCCATCGGCCTCTTTAAGAAACGGGCTAGGACGACAGGACATGGCGGAACCAAATTTGGTGCGGTTGCGGCAATGGGTGATCGTGAGTGATTTCATCGCGCGAGTGATCCCGACATAAAAGAGGCGGCGTTCCTCATCGACGGTGCCTTCGCTTTTCGAGCGCTCGTGGGGAAGGATGCCATCCTCCGCGCCAACGAGAAAAACGTGAGGAAACTCGAGGCCCTTCGCAGCGTGCATGGTGATAAGAGTGAGCCCTTTTGCATCTTCCTTTTTGTCCTCCTCGCGCTCGCGGTTGAGGGAAAGCTCGTCAAGAAAATCACGGATATCCCCACGTTTGCGGTTCTGGTGTTCAGCGAGGGCGTTGAGGATTTCCTTCACTCCGCTTTCGCGGTTGAGCGCTTCTTCGGGCGTTTTGCAGGAGCGCTTGAGGTCATCCATATACCCGGAATCATTGATGAATCGCGAAACGATGCCGCAAACGTCGGCTCCAGGCGTGAGGAGGTGGATGCGCGTCGAGGCGAGTTCGTCTCCGAATTCGCGGATCGAGGCTGCCGTTTTACGAGAGATCTCGATAGCAAAATCCGACGAGGTGAGAGTTTCGAAAAGACTCTTGTTCGCGACGGCGCTTTGGTCGAGCGCAAGTTGGACTGTCGTAGCTCCGATACCGCGCGGCGGCGTGTTGATGATGCGAAGGAGCGAGATGTCATCATCGGGGTTCACGAGGCAAGTCATCATCGCGAGGACGTCCTTGATTTCCCGACGATCGAAAAAACTTTTGCCGCCGACGAGGCGATAGGGAATGCGCATCCGGCGGAGATTTTCTTCCAGCAGGCGGGACTGTGCATTCATACGATAGATGATGGCAAAGTGTTCCCACGGGATCTGGCTCGTGGCACGGAGCGCGCCGACTTCATTGATGACGAATTCCGCTTCGATCTTATCATCCGGCACACAGACGACATGGACTGGTTCGCCGCCTTCCTGCGAACTCCA
>CAMDOJ010000114.1 GCA_945903555.1 Chthoniobacter flavus | reverse complement strand
GCTTTTGGTGCTCCGAATGCGGGCTCTCTTCTCCTCATGCAAATTAAGAACGATGTGAAGGTTCAGTTGATTGAAGATAAAGGAGATTGGATTAAGATTCGCGCCTATAACGGCAGGGTTGGATACGTTCGCCGGGAATTTTTGCGCGCGCTGTGAGCGAGTGGTCTGTTCCCCATTTCAATCTCTGCCACGCTTTAGTCCTCAATTTGCGGTCATTTTCGCAAACGAGATTGAGTTTTCGATAGGTCGCTAAGATGATGGCCTGTTTTTGAGAATCATTTCCGCTGCGGCCCATCCAGAGAGTGCCGCTCCCTCGACTTTTGGACCGGCAAAGGCATCCCCTGCGATCACTAGAGGTGGTGAATTGTGTGCAAGAATACAGGGACTTTCATCAACGGAGAGGGGTTTGCTGTAGCGCCATCCATGGACTTGGAATGTCTTCACACTGGATTTTCCGATCCATTCTGCCGCTGCGGCGAGCAGGGTGCGTCCGCTTGCCTGCCGGTCGCAGTCCCAATGTTCCAAGCTAAATGCATGTGTGGCGTGGATGGTGATGGCGGCTTCGCTGGAGATGCCCTTTTTTTGATTGTCCGCAATCCAAGCGATCGGGCCCTCAGGTAGCGAAAGGGCACCGGGATGCGGAATGAGTGAGGGGGCATCGAGTAGAGCCATGACGGCAAGGCAACGCTCGTATTCGATTGCCGCAAGACGCTTGTGTATTTCCGGTGCGAGTAGGACTTCGCCGGCGTCGAGTAATGCCAGCGATTGCGGTACGGGTGGCGTTAATAAAATAGCGGCTGATGTGTAGGTTATGCCTGTGGCGGTTTCAGCGTGCCATCTTGACTTGCTAACCTGCAAAGACGTCACAGCTACTTCTAGTTCCAGCTCGAGCCCAGTCGCGAGATGTTTTGCCACGGCCGACATTCCTGGGATTCCGCACCATCGGGCGTGACCATCCTCACGACCAGAAAAACCGCGGCACCATTCCTTGAGGGCCCCGTTTTGTCGAGCTTGCTCCAGCACGGCGGCGAATCTCGCATCTCGAGTGGTGATAAACTGGGCGCCGTGGTCGAAGGTGGCTCCATCAATGCGCCTGCTCGCCATCCGCCCACCAACAGAGCGGCTTTTGTCGAGAATAAGTACACGTAGGCCCGCGCGTTGCAATTCCGCAGCGGCTATTAATCCGGCTATGCCGGCGCCAATGACCAGCACGTCTGTGTGTCGTTCCGTCGAATCCATGGATTGTTTCATGTTTGTTGGAAATGGACGGAGAAGCAATGCGTGTTGCAAATGATCAGGCGAGACCAGGAAGAGATTTTCTTGATTCATTAACAACTCATGTAGGCAACAGCTCAAAGGTTCTGTATGGTAAAAAACCTTGAATACGGTTCTGCTACTTTTCTCGGTTATTTCATTTTTTGTGTATGGGTCTGCGTGTTTTTTTTCTGCCTACATGAAGAGGGAGTTCACCCGCTGGGGGCTTGGAGGTCAGCGCACACTGGTGGGCGGGTTGCAATTGTGCGCTGTGGTCGGATTGCTGGCGGGCTTTAAAGAACCGCTCCTCGGAAGCGCCGCATCTGTCGGTCTCGCTTTGATGATGCTCGTCGCGGTTGTGGTGCGGATAAAAGTCAAGGACTCGATAATCCAGACGATTCCGGCACTGTTCTATTTTGGGCTTCAGGTTTACCTCAGCCTGAAGGGATTCTGAGATCAGGGTGTTTGCGAGAGCAGTGCGATAGCCGCGCAGACTGCAAGAACGGTGAGTGAAGGTAAGGCTTTTTTAATCGGGTCTTTCACCTTCAGGTGCATCAAAAAGGCACCCAGCATAAGTAACCCCATTCCCATGGCGGCCGGTTGGGTTATAGGTGGATACCAGATGCCAACAAGGAGGGCGATTGCTAGGCTGACTTTGAGAACGCCGATGACGCAGAAAAACCAGAATGGCAGTCCGTAAACAGCAAATTCTTCACGCATGTTTTTAGCACCTCCGCCGCGGTAGGCGGTTGCCTTCCCCGAACGAAATAACCAGACATTCAGGATTCCGAGGGCGACAATTGTTTGCAAAGCAATAAGAGGGATTTCCATAGTGTGGATAATACCATGGGCTGGGTAATCGTTTTTCGCAAGCGAATCAGACCAAATTTTGGGAGTCATCCGCGATGACGTTGGGCTCCGTTGGACATAGGGTACCCGATATGCAGATATTTGTTCCCGTTTCTTGGCTTGGGTCGTAACTCAAACATAAATTTCTCCTATGTATTTGAATGTCGAACATGGCGTTTTGCGCTTACCTTAATGACACTTTCTGCTAGCACTCCGCAAGCAGCAGAGGCATCGTTGAACCGTGGGTATCCATTGCGACCTAGGGGTGGGGCGTTGATGTATCAGCAGTGGTGCGATTTGCTTTTTCTCCATTGGGAGTATTCGGTGAAGGACATTCAGGCGACTCTGCCGGAGGGGTTGTTTGTGGATACTTTTGGAGGTAAGGCCTACCTTGGTATAGTTCCATTCTTCATGCGGGGGATTCGTCCTCGATTTCTACCCACTGTACCTGGGATCTCGGATTTTTTAGAGATGAACTTGCGCACCTATGTCGTTGACCGCGCGGGTGTGCCTGGAGTGTGGTTCTATTCGCTCGACGCCAACCAATGGCTGGCAGTGAAAATCGCCAGGCTTTTTTTTAATCTCCCTTACGAGCACGCAAGGATGAAATCGACTCGAAGTCCGGATGGCCGCATCCAGTATGAATCTAAGCGCCTTCTTCCTCAGGGAAACGATATCGTTTGTGCTTTTGATTATGCAGCTGGCTCGGACTTGCCGAGGCCTGCATATGGTTCTTTGGAGTTCTTTCTCGTCGAACGTTACCGGCTGTATTCAAGTACACAGACTGGACTGCGCCGCGGCAAAGTTGCCCACGAAGCATACCCATTGTGTCATGCGGAAGTAACAAGGTGGGATGAGAATCTGCTGCGAATGAATGGGTTCGCGCCCACTGGGCGAAGGCCGGATCACATTGTCATGTCGCGAGGCGTAGACGTTACCATTTTTCCGCTCGAACGCGTCGGATCCGATTAGTCTGGAATTACGACTATGGAACTGCAGCAAAAACTCGAAATCCTTGCCGATGCGGCAAAGTACGATGCCTCGTGTGCGAGCAGCGGTGCTGCGCGCAAGGACTCAAGGGGTGGCAAGGGAGTGGGCTCAACGGGGGGCGCGGGTATATGCCATTCCTATGCTCCTGATGGTCGCTGTATTTCGCTATTGAAGGTGCTTCTCACAAATGCGTGTCTCTACGATTGCCACTACTGCATCAATCGCCGCTCCAGCAATGTACAGCGAGCCCGATTCACACCCGATGAAGTCGTGCAGCTCACGCTCGATTTTTATAAGCGCAATTACATCGAGGGCCTTTTCCTCAGTAGCGGCATCATTCGCAGTGCCGATTACACGATGGAGTTGGTCATCGATGTCGCTCGGAAGTTGCGCGAGGAGCATCATTTTCGGGGCTACATTCATCTAAAGACCATTCCCGAGGCCTCGCCCTCTCTTATTGAGTTGGCGGGTCGCTATGCTGACCGCATTAGCATCAATATCGAGTTGCCCACGCAGGAAGGCCTCACGAAGCTTGCACCGGAAAAAAATCTCGCACGAACACAGGATGCCATGGGTCACATCCGCAATAAAATCGACGAGCGCCACGCTGATAATCGGAAGCCAGGTGCCCCCAAGCCACTGCCCTTTGCCACTGGGCAGAGCACGCAAATGATCGTGGGAGCCGATGATTCCAGTGATGCGGTGATCCTGCGGCGTGCGGATGTGCTCTATGGCAACTACCATCTGCGGCGTGTTTATTACTCGGGATTCAGTCCGATTCCCGAACCGTCTTTGCTGCTCCCGATCAAGGCTCCACCACTGGTGCGCGAGCATCGGCTTTATCAAGCGGATTGGTTGCTGCGATTTTATGGTTTCAGCGTTGATGAAATCACGACGGACGCCGTGCCTAATCTCGACCTGCATCTGGATCCCAAGCTCGCTTGGGCGCTCCGCAATCGCGCGGTTTTTCCTGCAGATGTGAACAAGGCCTCGCGTGAAAGTCTACTTCGTGTCCCTGGGCTTGGTGTTCGAAATGTGAACCGCATTCTTAGCGCGAGACGATATACGAGACTTCGGCTCGCCGATCTCCTGCGACTGCGCGTGCCGATGAAAAAAGTGATGCCATTCATTATTACCGCTGACCACAACCCTGCGCGTCTCGGGCTGGATGATGAGGCACTTCGCGCCCGATTTTTACCTCCACCCCGTCAGGCCGAACTGGACTTCGACACACCGACGGCAGCCGCTAGTGATATTGACTCTGTTCGTACGGGAGAGATGTAACCATGCGCACGGTCATCATCGAACCCGTTTTTGAGTCATGGCGCCAGTCCGCTCGCAACCTTCTTGCGCTGCGTGTGCCGCCCTCCGATGTTCTTTGGTGTGAAGATGCTCAAGAGCCCACTCTTTTCGGGTTGGAGAATGAGACCTTGCCTCGGGTTGCCGTACCGAATGTGCCGTCCGCCTTTCTCGATATGGCACGCAGTGTTGCCTCTCACACCGATGCTCGGCGCTGGAGCGTGCTCTATCGCGTGCTCTGGCGACTCACGCATGGCGAAGAACGCCACCTACTCGCCATCTCGACGGACTCCGATATGCGCCAAGTCCAACTTTGGTGCAAGGCGATTGGTCGCGATATCCATAAGATGCATGCCTTCGTTCGATTCCGTCTCGTGGGCAACGACGAGATCACGGGGCGAGAGCAATTTGTGGCATGGTTTGAGCCTGAATATCGCATTGTTCGTTTGGGTGCGGGCTTTTTTGAAAAGCGGTTTGCTGGCATGGATTGGTCGATTCTCACGCCTCACGAGTGCGTGCATTGGGATGGCTCGGCGATGCACTTCACTCCTGGCGTCCCTCGTAGCGCCGCTCCCGATGACGATGCGCTCGACGGCTTGTGGCGGACCTACTACCGGAGTATTTTCAATCCTGCGCGACTGAAGGTGCGAGCGATGCAAGCTGAAATGCCAAAGAAATATTGGAAAAATCTTCCTGAGGCCTCGGTCATCGCTGAGCTGATCGCTGAGAGTGGCGGTCGTGTCGAAAAAATGCTGACGACCGAATCTCGGCCAGCCAAGCCCGCGCCTAAGAACGCCTATCTGGATTCGCTTCGGAAAATGAACACCCTTGCATCCCCATCGCTACCCAGCACCAAGGGATCATGAAAGGCATCAAAAAACAGCACCTTCCCGAGAAGCCCTGTGTCGTCTGTGGTCGTCCCTTCACTTGGCGCAAGAAATGGGAGCACGTGTGGGAAGATGTTAAATATTGCAGCGACCGGTGTCGGATGACGAAGCGGCGTCCCAGTTGATCTTCTTAAAAAACAGGCCTTTTTTCACTTTTGTTTATGTCACCCCTTTTTGAGCGCTACTTGGGCATCGACTACTCTGGTGCGAAAACGCCCTCGAGCAGTCTCGCTGGTTTGCGCGTTTATTCGGCAACCCTGTCCGATTCTCCCACGGAAATTCATCCACCCCCAAGTGCGCGAAAGTATTGGACTCGTCGAGGGCTTGCCGAGTGGCTCGCCGTAGCACTTCAAGAGGGTCCGCCCACAATTGTTGGGATCGATCATGCTTTTTCGTTTCCGCTGCGTTATTTTGAAACACACCATCTCCCTCTCGACTGGCGTGCCTTCCTTGATGA